>NZ_JACSOG010000002.1:0-285706 GCF_014349195.1 Pseudoalteromonas sp. BZK2
TTACCCCATTTTTCAGAAAGCATGCAACAACGTGTGATTGAAAAGTATCAACCTATTTTTAAAGCGTGGTATTACGGCGTACCTGAAACAGATTGTTGGAATAAGATGACTTGTCAGGAGCAAATATTAAAACCAAGGGAAGCTGAATATGAAGGTTTGTAAGGGCAAGGGATGCTTGTTTCGGCAATCGTATTTTTTAAACTTGCTTAATAAGAAGCCTGTACCAACTCAGATACAGGCTTTATTGGTTATTAAGTGTTATAGCTTAACCAGCATTTTTCCTTTATTTTTACCTTCGAACAGACCAAGAAATGCATCAACGGCGTTTTCGATGCCGTGGTAAACCGTTTCTTCAGATTTAATTTTACCTTCGCTGATCCACGCACTCATTTGCTCAATAAACTCAGGGAACTGATCAAAATAATCAATCACGATGAAGCCTTGCATGGTGAGCTTTTTCGAGTTGATATAAAAGAGGTTGCTTGGCCCTGGCTGTGCAGTGTCGTTATTGTAACCTGAGATCATGCCACATACAGGAATACGGCCGTAATCGTTCATTACATTGAGTGCAACTTAAAGTTGATGCTGAAGAATTAACGGCTAAGTTAATGGCATGCTCAAATATGAGTTTGGAGCGAATCGAGGTATTACGCGAGTTAACCCTTGAGCTGCATACTGACCTAACAAAAACGGACCTTACAAAAAGCTAATCTTCTACTAAACACACTAAAGTGCCTTCAATAGCGCGAACATACGCATAATGCTGGGCGTCTTTTTTAGTTGGCGGGCATAATGGCTCAGCACCAGCAAGTACAGCTTTATCGTAACTTTCGACTAAATTATGGCAACTGAATCTTAGCTCAAAACCTAGTGCAGGTTGCTTAGGATGGGCACGAATATACCCTTGCTTGAAATATGCTTGCGCATGAGGGTGGGTCGCAAAGGCAAGTTTTACAGCCCCTGTAACAAGTTCACCGTACTCAGCATCGTCACTGATATGATTGGTATTAAAACCAAATGCTTGATAGTAAAAGTCGAGTACTTCTTCTACGTTATCGACGTAAATAACCTGACTTAAAAAGTCCATTTATGCTGCTCTATTTATTATTCGTTTATTAAATAAAGCATAGTTTCAGCAATAAAAAAACCTTGTAAGTCATACTTACAAGGTTTTTGTAATACTTAAAGCTTAGCTGTAGAAATTACGACTTGTTGCGGTTTTCTTTCGCAAATGCACGAATTTTACGTTTTTGCGATAAGGTCACTTTGTTAGTGCGGCCAGCGTATGGGTTATCGCCTTCTCTAAATTCAATTTTGATTGGCGTGCCCATAATACCTAATGCTTTACGGTAGTAGTTCATTAGGTAGCGCTTGTAGCTATCTGGTAAGTCATGAACTTGATTACCGTGGATCACGATACGTGGTGGGTTATAACCCCCTGCGTGAGCATATTTAAGTTTTACACGACGACCACGAACAAGTGGCGGTTGGTGATCAACTTGTGCCATATCCATGATACGACGCAGCATCGCTGTGCTAATACGTTTAGTCGCTGATTCGTACGCTTCGTCTACTGATTCAAATAAATGACCCACACCGGTGCCATGTAAAGCAGAGATAAAGTGTAAACGTGCGAAATCGATGAAACCTAAACGACGGTCAAGTTCTGACTTAATACGTTCTTTAACGTAATCGTCTAGGCCGTCCCATTTGTTAACAGCCACAACCAATGAACGACCTGCGTTTAAGGCAAAACCTAGTAAGCTCAAATCTTGATCAGAAATACCTTCTCGTGCATCAACCACAAGCAATACCACGTTAGCATCTTCAATCGCTTTAAGGGTTTTGATCACAGAGAATTTTTCTACAACATCGCTTACTTTCTTACGTTTACGAACACCTGCGGTATCAATAAGAATGTACTCTTTGTCGTTACGTGTCATCGGAATATAGATAGAATCACGGGTTGTACCCGGCATATCGTAAACGATTACACGTTCTTCGCCTAAGATACGGTTTGTAAGTGTTGACTTACCAACGTTAGGACGACCGATAATTGCAAGCTTTACTGGCTTATCAGCAAAGGCTTGCTGGTTGTCTTCGCCTTCTTCATCTTCGCTGTAAAGATCAACTAATTCGTCATCACTTTCTTCAAGCTCTTCAGCTTCGCCTGCAAGTTCGGCAATGACTGGCTGTAAAGTTGTTTCAAGTAGCTGCGTGATACCACGGCCGTGAGCCGCTGCAATGTGATGTACGTCACCTAAGCTTAACTGGTAGAACTCAGCACAATATGAGTCTGCATCAATACCATCGACTTTGTTTGCCACAACAAAACATTTCTTCTGTTGTTTACGAAGGTGGTTAGCAATCGCTTGGTCAGCGGCGGTCATACCTGCGCGGGCATCAACTAAAAATAACACGATATCGGCTTCTTCAATTGCCAGAAGCGATTGCTCAGCCATTTCAGTTTCGATACCTTGCTCAGAACCGTCAATACCACCCGTGTCTACCACGATAAATTCATAGCCATCGTAATCAGCTTGGCCATATTTTCTATCTCGTGTTAAGCCTGGAAAGTCGGCTACGAGGGCGTCACGAGTACGTGTTAAACGGTTAAATAATGTGGATTTGCCCACATTGGGTCGCCCAACAAGAGCGATCACGGGAAGCATAAACTACCTCTTAAAAAAACAACAAAAGGCTTCGCCAAGCGAAGCCTTAGAAAAATAACGTTTACTATTAGTAAGTTAGTTTGGAATTTTAACCGCGCTAACTTCACCATCTCGGGTGTATAAAATTAATTTGTCACCGGCAACAACAGGCTCAATAAAGAAACCTGAGCTGTCAAAGTCTTCGCGCGATACAAGCTCGCCCGTTTCTTTGTCTAACCAGTGTAGGTTACCTTCTTGGTCACCTAATGCTAAATATTTACCAGCCACAGTCGGGCCTGTTAAGTACCAGCCGCGCAGTGCTGGTTGGCTCCAGCGCTCAATACCTGATGTTTTATCTAGACCGTAAATAACACCATCGCTATCAACAACATAGATAGACTGGCTATCCATCGATAAATCACGGTAGCTGCTATATTCACGTTTCCAAACAACATTACCTGAACGAATATCAACGGCTGCTAAGTTACCATTATAAGCGATTGCATAGGCGTATGGGCCGCTAATTAATGCTTGTGTATCTACATCAACTAAACGTTCAAACTCAGACGCACCCTTTGGAGAGGCAATTTCAGCACTCCATGCAGAGTAGCCGTTTTCTGAAATTAATACGCTCAGTTTACCTGTTTCAAGACCTAGTAATACACCGCCGTTTGCCACAGTTGGTGAACTTTGACCACGTAATGTCAGTGGTGGTACTTCTTGTTCGAAGCGCCAACGTTCTTCACCTGTATCTGGGTGCACTGCTAATAATTTACCAGAGCCTAGGTTTACAAAGATTAAGCCGTCGCCTGCAGCAGGTTTAGCAAGTACTTCGCCAGGCATCGTTTTACGCCAAACAATTTCACCTGTTTCACGGTCTAGCGCGGTTAAGTAACCATGCTCAGAACCAACAAAAATTTTGCCGTAAGCTTGTAAAATACCACCCGATAACTTGGCACTTTCTGTGGTTTCCCAAGGCCAAAAGGCAGGGTTTTCACGCACATCGGTTTGCCATAGCGTATCGCCATTTTCAAGCGAAAGGGCTTCAACTTCACCTTCGCGGTTTGCTACATACACAACATCGTTATGAATAGCCGGCGTTAAGCGCGAGAAATAATGCTGAACACCGTCACCAATTGATTCTTGCCATACTACGTCTGTCTCAAACTGATTAACAATTTCAGGCAGTACCAGTTCTTCTTCGTCATCACTTGACGAACACCCAGTTAGGGTTGCGATACACAGAGCAAGTGTTGCCGCTGTTAACTTCTTCATCTTAACCCCTTACGCCGCTGGGCTAGTTTGTGCTAAGTCATCAAGTTTAATTTGTAATAACGGGTTGTTTTCAAGGCCGCCATTATCCGCAGCAGCTTGGTATTGGCTGCGTGCTTCTGCCTTATCGCCTTGTGCAGCATAAACATCGCCTTTTAATTCAGCGACTGCAGCAGTAAATGATGCAGGAAGCTGGGCGTTTAGCGTTGTTAACGCTTGCTCATATTGCTTTTGCGCAAGGTGAACACGAGCAAGGCGCGTTGTTGCCGTTGCTTTAAGCTCAGGGTTTTGCTCGTTGGTGATGATCCAGTTAAGCTTTTCGCTTGCCGCATCAAGGTCATTCTTTTCTACGGCTTCTTTTGCCGCAACAAATGCTGTTAGCGTGCTGTAGCTTGACTCGTTATTTTCTTTAATAAACGTATCCGCTTTTTCTAGCACGGCACCGCTTTCAACAAGTTGTGTGAAAGAGTCAGATGCTTTCTCAGCCGTGGTGATTTGGTTTTGGTTATAAGCTTTCCAACCATATAAACCACCTAAACCAGCAACAATACCAATCGCAAGTGCTAAACCATTTTCACGGAAAAAGCGTTTGATCGCTTCTTCTTGTTGTTCTTCTGTTGAATAAATTTCCATGCTTACCTCTGTTGCTAGCTGGGCTTAAATAAGCTCAGCTAGTAGCGTTTTCGCTTCTTCTAGTTTTAAGGTGACTTGTTCTTTACGCTCACGTAAGTACTTAATTGTCACAACGCCTTGTTCTAATTCATCTTCGCCGATAATAACTGCGACTAGCGCATCGCTTTTATCTGCGCGTTTTAATTGCTTTTTAAAGTTGCCACCGCCTGCGTGCACCATAACACGAAGACCTGCAACATCTTTACGTAACTGAGCGGCAATGATAGGCGCTTGAATGCTGGCTTTATCGCCCATTGCTGCCAAATATACATCAGCACTACGGCGGATGTCACCTACACTTTCTAGTGCTTGAAGTAATAACACTAAACGCTCAAGACCCATTGCAAAACCTACCGCTGGTGTTGCTTTACCGCCAAGTTGTTCAACTAGGCCATCGTAACGACCACCGGCACAAACGGTTCCTTGTGCGCCTAGGCTATCGGTTACCCACTCAAAAACGGTGCGGTTGTAATAGTCAAGGCCACGTACAAGCTTTTCATTTACCGTGTATTCGACGCCAGCAGCGTCTAAACGTTCACATAAATTTTCAAAATGTTCTTTTGATTCAGCGTCTAAGTGCTCAGATAGTTTAGGCGCATCAGTTAAAATGGCTTGTACATCAGGGTTTTTGCTATCTAACACACGTAAAGGGTTGCTGTGCATACGACGCTTAGAGTCTTCATCAAGTACATCGACGTGTTGCTCTAAGTAAGCAACAAGTGCATCACGGTAGTCTGCACGCGCTTCATTTGAACCCAATGAATTAAGCTCCAGACGAACGTGTTCATTGATACCAAACTCTTTCCATAATTGGGCTGTCAGCAAAATAACTTCTGCATCAATATCAGCAGTGGCAATGCCGAATGTTTCTAAACCAAATTGGTGGAATTGACGGTAACGGCCTTTTTGTGGACGCTCGTGACGGAACATCGGGCCCATGTACCATAAACGTTGTTCTTGGTTATACAGTAAACCGTTTTGATTACCTGCACGTACACACACTGCGGTACCTTCAGGGCGAAGAGTTAAGTTATCGCCATTACGGTCTGCAAAGGTGTACATTTCTTTTTCGACGATATCGGTTACTTCACCGATAGAGCGTTTGAATAGGTCGGTTGATTCAACAATTGGAAAACGAATTTCTTGATAACCAAACGATGAAACTGTTTCACGTAAAATGTCTTCTACTTTCTGCCAAATTTGCGTATCGCCTGGCAGACAATCGTTCATACCACGAACTGCCTGAATTTGTTTTGCCACTGATAAATCCTAAATACTGTAATTGCGCTGAAAAAATCGCGCCTCAAGAAAAACTAAAAATTGACCCGCTATTATACCGTTTGGGCTCTAAAGGTAAACGGCAAACCCAAGGGTTTGCCGAGTATATGCGAATTATTCAACGATTTTGATGTCGATTGGCGTTTCTTTCTCTTTTTTAGCGATAAAGTCACGCACATAGCCTTCAAGTTGGTCAACAATATTATCGTTATCGATACGTGCTTTTTGACGCTCACCATTGATGTATAAGCCAGAGCGACGGTTCGCACCAGCAAGGCCGATATCACTAACCAGCGCTTCACCAGGGCCATTTACCACACAACCAATCACCGACACTGACATAGGCTCAACCACGTCTTCAAGGCGCTCTTCAAGTTGGTTCATGGTGCTTACCACATCAAACTCTTGGCGTGAGCAGCTCGGGCAAGCAATAAAGTTAATGCCGCGTGAGCGAATGCGTAATGATTTTAAAATATCAAAACCCACTTTGATCTCTTGTACCGGATCGGCAGCAAGTGATACGCGTAATGTGTCACCAATGCCTTCGGCAAGTAGCATACCTAAGCCAACAGCTGATTTAACAGATCCTGAGCGCATACCGCCAGCTTCGGTAATACCTAAATGCAGTGGCTGGTCGATTTCTTTGGCAAGTAAACGATATGCACCGACCGCTAAAAATACATCTGACGCTTTAACGGATACTTTAAATTGGTCAAAGTCTAAACGTTGTAAGATCTCAACATGGCGCATAGCTGATTCAAGTAAAGCTTCTGGTGTTGGTTCACCGTATTTTTCTTGTAAGTCGCGCTCTAATGAACCGCCATTAACACCAATACGAATAGGGATGTTATGCTCACGGGCTGAGTCTACAACGGCACGAATACGCTCTTCGCTACCGATGTTGCCTGGGTTAATACGCAAACAATCCGCACCATACTGAGCCACTTTTAATGCTATACGGTAATCAAAGTGAATATCTGTTACCAGCGGAATAGTGACCTGTTCTTTAATGCTTTTAAATGCTTCAGCTGCTTCCATGGTTGGTACAGACACACGCACAATGTCGGCGCCGGCATCTTGAATAGCTTGAATTTGTGCAACCGTTGCATCGATATCTAGGGTGTTGGTGTTAGTCATCGACTGAACGGCAATTGGTGCACCATCACCAATTGGCACATTACCTACGTTAATACGGGTCGATTTTCTACGTTTAATAGGAGATTCTGAAAACATTGCGGTTACTCTGATAACGGTAAAGTAAATTTAGCTAAGCGATTTTTGGCAAAATGTGAGGTATCGACGGCTTGACCTTGAAAAGTAATATCGACTACTTGGTGTTTGCCGAGCACCACACTAAACGGCTGTGGGCCGGTTACTGTCATAACGTAACCTGCTTTTTTAACACCAAAAGCAATACGATCGCCGTTGCCATCGTGAATTTCTACCCAGCTATCTTCATTGAAGTGCATCACCACTTCGCTGTGCTCAGGATCAGCTTTTTTGGTTTGCGGCTGAGCAGTTAATTGGCTTTGTGACGCAGCCTGATTTGCTGCTTCGTTGTTAGTTATTGGCACAGTTTCTTGTGGCTCAATAACTTCTTTGTCTTCTGTAGGCAATTGAACTGTTTCTTCAACTGGCGCTTCGTCTGCTAAATTAGTGGTTAGCTCATTACTTTCAAGCTGATTTGGCATCGCCGTTGTTACCGGCTCTTCGATACTTTGATTACTATTTTGCCACCACCAAACGACCGATGAGCCTATAATGACAGCTAAAATAAAATAACTGAATAGCATTAAACGGCTATCGTTTGCTTCTTTTTCGGTGCGACGAGAGAAGCTCTGCATATTAGATTTTTTAGCTGGCTCAACATGCTCAGGTAATAATTCAAGCATGGCTTGGCTATCTATTTTTAGCTCGCGACAATAGCTTCTGATATACCCTTTTACGAAGGTTGCAGGGCCTAGTAATTCATGTTCGTCGTTTTCTAATCGTTGTAATTGTAAAACTGATAATTTTAATGCACCAGCAAGCTGCTCAAGGCTCATTCCTGCATCTTCGCGGCGTTTTTTTAGCGCCTGGCCGAGCGTTTCTTGTGGTTGTTCTAAATTGTTTTCTTCATTCATAATGCGTATGAGTCTGGATCTACCAATAAAAGTCTATGCCCAGGCTTAAGGGCAACATCTGGGCTCAATTTGTTCCAGCGCATTAATTGATCGATTAATACGCTATGCTGCGTGGCAATGTCGTACAAAGTATCACCAGCATTAATGTCGTGATAAATATTCGGATCATTTAAATAGATGCGAGTACCGTTTTGTACGCGATCCGATTCTTTTAAGCCATTCCACAGCAAAATCTTCTGTAGTTTAACATTGTATCGCACTGAAATGCTAAATAGGTTTTCACCATTTTCAATAATATGGTAGGGGATATTCAGCGCAGGTACACGTGGGTTGAGCATGGGTAATTGTATTTGTTCAGAAGTCACTGAGTACGAGGTTTGACTCGTTTGGCCTGCATAGTTGGATTCTTCGCCAAAGACATTTTCATCTTTTTCAGGCTGATAAAATATCACTGTGCTTTCATTTTTGCTGACAGCTTTTGCAGAAGTTGAAGTTTGTTGCTTAATCTCAGGAGATGTGGGTGCCCCAAAAGATACAATAGTGACTTCATCGTTAGCAGCTTTAGGTGTTGATATACTTTTCTTTTGTTCTGGTGTTTTTATTGCAAGCGCATTAACAACAGCTTCAGTATCGACAGGCTTAGTTGGAGTTGATGCTATTTTTTTTGACGATTCAGTCTTAAAACCCGAAGCTTCGGGCTGAATCTTTGCTTGCTCTACAACTAGGGCTGGCATGTTTGCAACAGATTGGGTTGATTCGACAGTTTCTTGTTCATTAATTGCAGGCACTTCTGACTTTTGCTGATTCGTAGCATATACTTCTTTTGCATTAGAAGTTTGTACATCTGTCTTATCTACAATTACTGTTTCATTCGCCTTTGTTGGGGCTTTTCTTTTTACGATTCGGATCTTTGGTTGGTCTTTGCTAACCGATGAGTTATCGCTTGAAATCTGGAGCTCTTCGAGTTGAGCTTGACGATATTTTTCTCGTAATATTTCAAACTCTGAACGTTTAACCTGCCCAGAAGTAATGGCTTTAGCTTCGTTTGAGCCGGGGTAAGTTTGTAAAATGATACCTGCAGTTGCTTCGGCTTTTTCTATGTGTCCCATACGTTGCTGGATAAGATAGCTGAGCATAAGTGCACGAGGTGTTACGCGGCCTGTTGATTCGTATTTTTCAATAATATCTTCAGCTTTATGTAGATCACTTTTTGCGTAATACAAACCAGCCAAGCTTATCATTGAAGAGGGGCGCTGCGAGCTGTGATTAAGTGCTGATTTTAGGTATTTTTCCGCATTTTCGAAGTCATCAAATTCAATCGCACATAAAGCTAAGTTTTCGTAACTTTCAGCTACACGGATATAGCTAGGAATTGAAATCGCTTTAAGAAGCTCTTCTGCAGCGCGGTCATACTCACCAATGCCACACAAAAATACACCATAATTGTTTAAGGTGTTTGGATCATTAGGGGCAATTTTTAATGCGCGCTGATAGGCTTTATCGGCAAGTTCTGGTTCATCAACCTGTTGATAGTAATAAGCTAAAGAGTAATGAACTTCAGGGAGGTCAGGTGCAAAATCTGCGGCGCGTTCTAAATTATATTTTGCTTGTGAATTATTGCCTGTTTTTAAGTACTGTAACGCAAGGGCGATACGGGTACGGGCAGCACCGGTATTGTTAACTTGTTTTTCAACAACGGGTCTGTCGCTACCTTCGTAGCTGTTTTCTGTAACACACCCTGTTAATGCAAATGCACTAACAGTAATGGCAAGTATAGAACGCATTACCTAATCTCTTCTTTGATTCCGTATGCCTATCTTACCGAAAAGCCTTTGTGTTGCATCTATTATTTTAAAAATAACGAGTTTGCCACAAAGGCTTAACTTCAAAAGTTACGCTTATGCTTGGTGAATGTTTACCGCAATTGCGTTATCTTCGCGCATTTTCTTTTTCGCTAAACGTTTAGTACGGTCAACGACATCACCCACTAATTGACCACAAGCTGCATCAATATCATCACCACGAGTACGGCGAACGATACAGGTAATACCTGCTGCTTGTAATACTTTAGAGAAGCGGTCGATACGGCTGTTACTCGAACGGCCATATTCATTACCCGGGAATGGATTAAACGGGATCAGGTTCACTTTTGAAGGTGTACCTTTAAGTGTTTTAACCAATTCGTGGGCTTGATCGGTACTGTCGTTCACACCTTGTAGCATAACGTATTCGATAGTCACATCTTTGTTTGCTTTAGAACCATCGATATATCGACGACATGCGGCTAAAAACTCTTCAATTGGGTACTTTTTATTAATTGGTACTAGTACATCTCGCAGCTCATTGTTTGGCGCATGCAGTGAAATAGCCAATGCTACGTCAATCTTCTCTTTTAATAGATCAAGCGCAGGAACCACACCTGAGGTACTTAATGTAACGCGACGTTTTGATAAACCAAAACCCCAATCGTCCATCATAAGTTCCATTGCTGGTACGACGTTTTTAAGGTTAAGTAATGGCTCACCCATACCCATCATTACAACGTTAGTTACAGGGCGCTTAGTGCTGTCGCCGTCTAAACCAATATCTTTCGCGACACGCCAAACTTGGCCGATGATCTCAGACACCGCTAAGTTACGGTTAAAGCCTTGTTGAGCCGTAGAGCAGAAGGTACATTCAAGGGCACAACCTACCTGTGAAGATACACATAAAGTTGCACGGTCTTTTTCTGGGATCCAAACAGCTTCTACTTCTTGGCCACCTTGTAGCATCAGGGCGTATTTAATAGTGCCATCAGTCGCTACTTGTTTAACTGAGATCTCAGGAGCAACAATTTCACATTCAGCTTTTAGCTTTTCTTTAAGCTTTTTGTTGACGTTTGTCATGTCGTCAAAATTGTCTACGCCAAAATGATAAATCCATTTCATCACCTGATCGCCACGGAATGGCTTTTCACCGAATGATACAAAAAGCTCACGCATTGCATCTCGGTTTAAATCTAATAAATTAATCTTTTTTTCAGTGGTCATGAAACAACCTCAATCAGTGACGGTGGTAAGTAGTTTGGGTGCGCGATTGTACATTATTTAATCGACTTAGTCATTAGCTAAACAGATTAACAATAGGCTTAGCTAATGACTAAAAAAGGGCCCGAAAGCCCTTTTTCTTCTGCATCACAGACTTAGCTGTGAACTCGAAATTAACGAGTACGTGGGCAGATTTCTTCGTCAGCGAAGAAGTATGCGATTTCACGTGCAGCTGATTCAACAGCGTCAGAACCGTGAACAGCATTTTCGTCGATGCTGTCTGCGTAGTCAGCACGTAAAGTACCCGCTAGTGCTTCAGCAGGGTTAGTAGCACCCATGATTTCACGGTTTTTAAGTACTGCGTTCTCACCTTCAAGAACAGTAACCATTACTGGACCAGATGTCATGAACTCAACTAAAGCACCGAAGAAAGGACGCTCGCTGTGCTCAGCGTAGAAACCTTCAGCTTTTTCTTTTGAAAGGTGAACCATTTTAGCTGCAACGATTTTAAGACCCGCAGTTTCGAAACGGTTGTAGATAGCACCGATGTGGTTTTTAGCAACTGCATCAGGTTTTACGATTGAAAAAGTACGCTCTAAAGCCATCTTTATGCTCCAATAATTTTAAATTTAAAAGGTTAAATATTAACGGGCGCGAATTATACGCGCTTTACGTGAAAATTCCTAATTTAATTAAATAGTCATTTGATGGCATTTTCATGAATCTAAAAATGTTCAGCAAAATGAGTATAAAATGCGAACACCTTTTACAGTTAAGCACTTGTTTCCACAATGAACTCAGAGTGGTTACGAGTATACATAGCGTGTGTGATATCACAGAAGTGTTTGTTAATGATTTTGATTATTACAGTGATGGCAACTATGCCTGTGTAGAGGACTTCAAAAGCGTATTACCCATTACAGCCCCTATATTTATTGAACTAGACCAAACCAAGCTCCTGAAGTTGGAAGTAGTCATATTTTTTATATCGCTATTCGTTTTGCAAACGGCAAAACCTTTGCGCTTGAAACTGAAGAAGTGCTGTTGTTGTAGTTTTTGTAATCAAAAAATCACATTTAGCATATAATATAACTACATAATTATTAAAGAATATATGTTGTAGCTTTTTGGGCTGTTAACATTAACAAATCCAAACCAATTACCCTGGATAGTTAATTGAGTTTGATCAAAAAAGGTGGCCATTGGATTGGTCACCTTTTTTCTTTTTATAGGCTCACAGCTGGTTTGCTGAGTTTCTATCAAGCATGATCTAGATCAATAAAATTACTGGGCAGGTTATTATACTGCCGCGCTTCATTATCGTATTAATTCATGCAACCGACTTGTACTCGGTTCGATGTGTGGAGCTTTCATGTCGTCACCTATTTTGACCCCTCGTCCTTTTACGCCTGAGTTGTTATCACCTGCGGGTAGTTTAAAGAATATGCGTTATGCCTTTGCTTATGGTGCTGATGCTGTTTACGCTGGCCAACCTCGTTACAGCCTTCGTGTTCGTAACAATGAGTTTGACTTAGATAACCTGCAAATCGGTATTAACGAAGCCCATGCGCAAAATAAAAAGTTGTATGTGGTCTCGAACATTGCTCCTCATAATGCCAAGGTAAAATCGTACTTACGCGACATTGAGCCAGTTATTGAGATGCAGCCAGATGCGCTGATCATGTCTGATCCAGGCCTAATTATGCTAGTGCGTGAAAAATGGCCAGATATGCCTATTCACTTATCTGTGCAGGCCAATGCGGTAAACTATGCCACAGTGAACTTTTGGGCTCAGCAGGGTATTGAACGAGTCATTTTATCGCGCGAATTATCCCTTGAAGAAATCGCTGAAATTCGTGAACTATGTCCAAATACAGAGCTTGAAGTGTTTGTTCACGGTGCACTTTGCATGGCATATTCTGGCCGTTGTTTGTTATCGGGTTATATTAATAAACGCGATCCAAACCAAGGAACGTGCACTAATGCATGTCGTTGGAACTACGATGTGAAACCAGGCACCGAAAATGAAACCGGCGAAATGGTACATAAAATCGACCCTAAAGCGGTGATCCCAACGCTCGGTGATGGTGCCCCAAGTAACGAAGTATTTATGCTTGAAGAGCAGGGCCGTCCTGGTGAGTATATGCCTGCTTTTGAAGACGAGCATGGCACTTACATAATGAACTCAAAAGATTTACGTGCAGTTCAATATGTTGATCAACTAACGAAAATGGGCGTGCATAGTTTAAAAATTGAAGGCCGCACTAAGTCTTTCTACTATGTTGCTCGTACTGCGCAAGTGTATCGTAAAGCCATTGATGATGCCGTTGCTGGTCGTCCATTTGACGCAAACTTATTTAAAACGCTCGAAAACTTAGCGCACCGAGGCTATACCGAAGGGTTTTTAAAACGCCATGCACATCAAGACTATCAAAACTATGAGTATGGTCATTCGGTGTCAGATAAACAGCAGTTTGTGGGTGAAGTATTAGGCCGCAACGATAATGGCTTAGTTGAAATTGATGTGAAGAATAAGTTCTGTACTGGTCATTCACTTGAGCTTATGACGCCAAAAGGGAATATTAACTTCAAGCTAGATTTTATGGAAAACAAAAAAGGCGAAGCCATTAGCGATGCAAAAGGTTCGGGCCATATTGTTAAAATCCCTCTGCCAGAAGATATCGATTTAGGGCACGCAATCTTGATGCGGAATCTCGATGCCGACCAAGATACCCGTAACCCATTTAATAAAGCTTAATAGAAGGTGCGCTAAGTCATACTTAGCGCATTTATCTCTTATAACTGTTGTTGCCTTAACCTTTGCATATCTTTTTGCGGAGGCAGGCCAAATAAACGGCTGTACTCGCGACTAAATTGCGAAGGGCTTTCGTAACCAACCACACCACTTGCTTGACCAGCATCAAGACCATTGATCAGCATTTGATCGCGGGCCTCTTGCAGGCGTAAGGTTTTTAAATACTGCAATGGGCTGGTGCCAGTAATGGTTTTAAAGTGCTGGCGAAATGTTGATGAGCTCATATGCGCTTGTTTTGCTAACTCGTCAATTTGTACTGGGCGCATAAAGTTGGTTTTAAGCCAGCTCACAACTCTAACGATATGACTACTTGGTGACCCCTCTGATGCCAGTTTTCTAAGGTGAGGCCCGTGAGGTCCCTGTAAAAGGCGAATAACAATTTCTTTTGCGAGTAATGGCTGTAAGCCGTCGCGAAGTGCGGGATTATATTCAAGCTCAAATAACCGAGTGAGTGCATCAGTGAGTCCTGCATCGATATTATGAATAGAAATCGGCGCAAACGTTTCGTTGCGTGATTGTTTTGGCAGTTTAAGTTCTGCGGCTGTTTGCAAAATTAAGTTGTAATCAAGCTTTAGCACCATGGCAACAAATGGCTGGTGGCGTGTTGCTTCGGTCACATGGGATACCACAGGTAAGTCGAAAGTTGTTAACATGGTTTGCCCACCAGAGCAGGGCAGTACACTGTTTTCGACTGAAAGCATTTTTGCACCTTGTAGCACCACTGCAAGGCTTAATGTGTAAATACAATGCAAGGGGTCGGTTGGTGCGTTACGAATGTGCAATGTGAGCTCTGGCGTATGAGAGGTAATATCACCCGCTTTATTAGCGAATAACATAATCTTTTGCGCGAGTGGTTTAGCAATCTCTTGATGGTTGGTGTCTATCATGTTTTAAACTCACGGTTAGTTATCTTGGCTGTCAAATTTATTGAGCATATCTTGGCTACTAATTTGAGAGCCCATACGGCCACGATTCACATACCTGTGAGAAAACGTTTTTGCGCCATTTGCCCGAACCAGCTTTTCAAAATCATCAATAAAATGCTGTTCGAACTTACTGTTAAAGGTATTAAATAAAATCACATTTTTACCTGAAAAGTCATTATTTTTTGCAAACTGCCATATCGGTGGGGCAGGGCTGTATAGCCAAATAGGCGAGCCTAAATAAATGGTTTGATACTTCTCAAGGTTTATATTGCTCGGGGTTATTGTTGCTACCTTGCTTCTGGCATCATTAAGAGCGGCTATCCAACCAGGAATACCTAGTTCGTAATCGGTAGCCGTTATCTCAAACAGCTCTGCGTTATGCTTTTGTGCTATGTGATCTGCTAAAACCCCAGTATTACCAGAGCGAGAAAAAACCACGACGGCTGTTTTGGCATCAAGCGTGATTTTCGGCTCCGCATTTTGTAGACGTAAGCTGTTTTTAGCATGCTGTGATTTTTCGGTTTGTGTGACCCAAATGGCAACAGATAAAAGCCCTAATATTACAACTGCGAGTATTATAAATAGCCATTTAATCATTCGTTAACTCCTAAAATCGCAAATTCAAATCAACAACAAAAGTAAGTTAGGCCAAGCATGAGGCCTAACTTATTTGCTTTATGCATGCTCAGCTTACAAGTGCCTTTTTATAAATGCTTGGTTAAAAAAGGCAGTATTTGCTGCATCGCTAATGCAACTGGCTCTGGGTTGTCGTACAGGTCATAGTGCGACCAATCTTCTAGTTCAACGAGTTGTCGGTCTTTTGATGCAAATGACTTTCCGTAAATTTCTTTACCGTCACGGTACGCGCCAAATGCTCCTACTTTTTGACCAATTACAGCCATCATAGGTTGAGTCATTAATGTTTCGGCAAACGCGAAAGCATCCCAAGTGAGGGTTTTTTGTGCATGAGAAAATAACATACGTGTTGCGCCGCCTTCGCTTTGACCACGCGGTGTTTTGTAGTAATCAGTCGCTTCGAAAACATCACGTTCAGTCAGGCCATTGTCGCGGGCAAACTCAATGCTTGGTGGGAGTAATTCGTTAACTTGTAAATCACCACCAAGTGCTTCAGTAGTACGTTGTGCTGCCATCGCTTCAAGTGCGCCAAGCGGGTTAAAATCGGTGAATGCTTCTCTAAATAAACGACCTAAATTAACTGGTGTGATGCCGACCACGGCTTTTACGCGTTTTTCAGTCAGTGCAGAGTTAAATACATAAGCACCCCCACCACATACCCCAATGCTACCAATGCGCTCGTTATCGACATAAGGCAGTGTCACGGCATAATCAATAACATGGCTAATATCTTCAACACGTTGTGATGGATTTTCAATAAAGCGAGGTGTACCGCCAGATTGACCTTGATAGCTGGCATCGAAGGCAATAACCACATAACCCGCTTCAGCAAGTGCTTTACCATATACACTACTTGAGGTTTGTTCTTTACAGCTACCAAATGGGTGAACACTGATCATGGTTGGGTAGGTTTTTGACTCATCAAAATTAGCAGGTGTTAAAACAAGTGCTGAGATAGCCCAAGCCATATCGTGGTTTTGAATACTAACTGTTTGAATGTTCATGTTTGCTCCTAAATGCCGTTTAGGTATGAGCCCTGTTTGGGCTCATACGGATTAATAATTACAGATTGCTTGTAAAGAAAGGGGCTAATACGCTGATTGCTTCAGTGATTTCACTTTCGCCATCGTATAGGTCCATGTGGTTCGCACCTTCAACGATGTACATGTTTTTGCTGCTTGATGCTGCACGCGCCATTAGGTCATCGCTCATCCACTTGCTGCCTGCATTGCTGCCGACGACGGTCAGTAATGGTTGCGTTAAAAATGCTTCAGCTTTAAAGAATGCATCATAAGTGATGATTTGATTTAAGCTGCGTGCAGTCGCAAAACCCGGTGCAGTGCAATAAGCTGCGCGGTCTGTGTGGTAGTATTCCCACGCTTGGCGAAGTTCTTCGTTTGGTGCATCTTCTTCTTTAAGTGGTGCCATTGGGATGGTCGCAATCTCGTTACCACTTGCATCCGATGTGCGAGAATCAGAGCCAGCTTGGATATATGGGATAGCGTCGCTGTCTTTTACATTGTTATCCCAGCCATTACGGAACATTTGGCCAATATTTACCATGCTGACTGTGCCAACGGCTTTAATACGGCGGTCGTTAATTGCAGCATTTGCGGTGTAACCTGCACCCGCACAGATCCCCATTGCGCCAATGCGATCATTGTCTACATAAGGTAAGGTCGTTAAGTAATCGATTACTGCACTCACATCCTCGGTACGAACATGTGGGTTTTCAAGTTGGCGTGGCTCGCCTGTGCTTTCACCTTGGTAAGATGCATCGTATGCAATAGCGACAAAACCTTGCTCAGCTAGTTTACGTGCGTAAGTCCCTGCTGTTTGCTCTTTAACACCACCACCTGGGTGCGATACGACAATGGCTGGGTATGTTTTTGTTTCATCAAAATCAGCAGGTAAATTTAATAAGCCCGCAATACTAATATCTAAACCGTTCGTGTTTGGAAAAGTAACTTTGTTCATGAGCGTAAATCCTCTTTGGGTTAATAAGTAAGGACAGAGACTATTCTCGATTGCAGAGCTGTTTGCTTTGCGTCCTTGATTGAGATTAAGTATAGAAGTGGGCAGTTGCGAATGTTTGCCTAAAATGACAGGGTGTTTGTCTAAAATGCCGAAAAAGCACTATGGCAGGCAATCGGAAAATGACCAGGATAGATTGGGAATTTACTTAATTGCTTGAATGGTCGGGTTTGTAGGGTGTTTAGAGTGCTTGCTCTACATGATGGCAGTGATGGGATTTTATTTCTAAAATCGAAATACCGCTTGCTTTATAAGTATAAGGCTCTTAATTAGGCTGTGATTGCCTATTTTTATTGCCGTAAGCCAATTAATAGGCAGTGTAACGACGCTTATTTTTTAAATTGACTGGCAAGCTCTGCAAGCGACACTTCAGCAAAACGTTTTAATAATAGGGCTTCTGCATCGTCCATTGCGTTTTGCAGGGCGCTGTTAACTGCATGTTCGATAGGGCAGTTGCTGTGCTCATCGGTTAGACCAATTACAAACAGGTTCTTTTCGCCAAGCGCTTGGTGAATATCAAATAAGGTGATGTCTGTTAAGGGAGTGGCCAGTAGCCAGCCGCCATTGTGACCTTTAATTGCCGATACATAACCTGCTTGACGAAGTAGTGCCATTGTACGACGCACAACCACAGGGTTGGTCATTAACATGTTTGCTAATGTCTCTGATGTGACAGGGTGGTTGTAGCTGTCTAAATGGATCAGCACATGCAAAACCCGTGATAATCGGCTGTCTTTTCTCATCTTAAATCGTCAATATGCGTTTTTTGCAGTGTATCACGAACTGCTTAATATTGACCGTTTGAATTACCAAACTAACGCTCACTAAACCAATTCCAAACCAGCCAATTTGCTGAAATTGCTCATTTAAAATCACAATAGCCAGTACGGTGGCGATAATCGGCTCAAGTAAAGTAATGAGCACGGCTTGGCTAGCCGCGATGGTTTTTAAGCCAATACTAAATAGCCAATAACCTAAAAACATCGGTACTATGGCCATGTAAAGCGCCACGCTGGTATTGGTAACGGTGGCAAAAAGCGTATCTCCAGTGATCAATAACGATGGCAAGAGTACACATGCAGCGCCGCCAAATAAGCTTGCCATGGTCGCTCTTGAATGAACGCCGTTGCTAATTAAACGTTTGGCTGTCCATGAATAACCCGCATAGGTAAGCCCTGCAATTAAGCCAATTAAAATGCCGATGTTTTGGCTAAACAGTCCCGTAGCGGCAAGGTTATGCTCTTTACCTAACGCAATTAAGCCAATGCCAATCGCACCAAAGCAAAAGCTGACTAGCCAGCGAGTTGTAATGGGCTTTTTCTCATTTAAGTATTCCAATAAGACGGTAAATAAAGGGGCGCTGGCAATCGAAACAACAGTGCCAATAGCCACACCAGCGCTATTCATCGAGGTATAAAATGCCAGCGGATAAACAGCCACACAGGCTGAGCCAAGTAGGGTTAGGGGGTAGTGCTTACGCAGTGTACTGGCATTGTTTATTAGCTGAGTTAGTGAGGTTAAGCAAAGTAATACGCCGCCAAACCCCATCGCAAACGCACCTATTGCAAAAGGGCTAATGTTTGGTGCAAAGCTTGCGGCTGTGCCTGTTGTGCCCCAAAACACACTGGCAACTAAAACGGCCATGGTCGCGATGGTATGGTTCATTGATGATTCGCTTTAAATTTAAGATATCAAAAGCATAATCAAAATTGATGCAAGGTTTTTGACAAAAAGGACGGTTTTGTTGGTGTTTAAAACTAAAGTTATTTTTTGAACTTGCTTGGTGATAAGCCAAAGTACTTTGAAAAACTACGGCTAAAAGATGAAAGCTCATTGTAACCAACTAGCTCACTAATACGCTGTAGCGGGTAATCGGTATGACTGAGTAAAGCTTGGGCTTTTTCCATTCGCTGTTTGGTTACATAGTTCATGACAGTTAATCCGGTTTGTTGCTTAAACAGCAGCTTAAATTGCGTTGGGCTTAAACAGGCAATGCTGGCAAGGTGTTTGATATGAAGAGGAGCGCTTAAGTGACTGTCAATATAAAGCAGTGCCTCGCTAATACGGCTGTCGACCTTAGGCTGCATAATTTGCTCAGCTAACAGCAAATTGAAGGTGTTAAACATGGCAAGTTCTAATTCACGATTAACCGCTTGCTCAAGCTGCTTTGCCACAAACTGCAAAAATGCCCAAAGTGATTGATTAATAGCAAACACGCAGCGCTCAGCAGTGGCCAGGTTATCTGGTAACTTTGGCATATCGGCCACCACAAATCGCGCCTCTGGCATTGCGGTAAAAAGATGCGTTTGCGAGGCTTTGACAACCACGCATTCACCGGGGGCGACTTTACCTTGAAAATCACCGACACTAATGGCAATCACACCTTTTAAGGGCAGTACAAGTTGATGATAGTCATGGCTATGACTAACAGGCTTAGTACTGTATGAGCGGATAGATAGATTGCCTTGCATCATTTTGTGATAGCCGTTTGCTGAATAAGGCTATTATGCCTGTTTGCGAGGGATGATCAATTTTAGGCCATTAACGGGGTTAGCACATGCTCGTAGGCAATCATTAGCGCAACATAAACCAACAAAACAGCCATTAATTTATTAAACATGTTAAAAACACCCGGCCGTGATACTTGCTTGCCAAGCACTAAGCCCGCTAACGAGTAACTTGTAGGCGCACCGAAGGCAAGGATGGCTAAAATAAAAGACCAAAATACGATTGCAGCGCCAGTAATATCGGCGCTTGGGAATTGAATCGTAGCAATTGGCAAAGTGGCCACCAAGGCTTTTGGATTTAATAGCTGCATAAACAGGCCATCGAAAAAGCTAAGTGAGGCATCTGCTGAGGTATCACTCACCTGTACATTTGCTTTTGCGACTTTCCAAGCAATATACAAAATATAGCCGCAACCAATTAAGCTCACATAAGGCAAAAACTGCGGATTGATCACTTGCAAGCCAAGGTAGCCAAGCAGCACAAATAAGATAAACATCGCGCTACCCACGCCGATAAAAAAACCAAGGTGTGAACGAGTTTGTTTATTTAAGCCGCTGCTTAAACCGAGTAAATTGATTGGCCCAGGGGTGTACATAATGCCAATAGCATATGCAAAAATATCTGCCATAACAGCTCCAAATCAGTAATTCAGCTCTATCTACGAGCCCATTGCAGTTGAAATTGTTTTGGTGTCATACCGAATGCTCGTTTGAAGTTACGATTGAGGTGGCTGGCATCAGCGAAGCCAGATTCAACCGCCACGCTGGTGGCATCGCGGCCAACTTGTAACGCTTTACGGGCATAATTAATACGACAGTTCAAAACATATTGATGTGGAGTAATACCGAAGTGCTCGCGAAAGCGGCGGATAAAATGAAATTTCGACATGGTGGCAGCATGGGCAATGTCATCAATAGAAATGTCATTGTCGATATTTGCCAAAATGTAGTCTTTTGCACGCAGAAGCAAGCTATCAACACGGGTGCTTAAAGTTGGCAAATCAAGACTGCCGTTGAGCCTGACTAAAGACTGTGCCATTTGCAATACTGCAGCTTCTCGCTCTATTTTGCTGGTGCTATTGGTTTGTAAAAGCCTTGATAAGTTAATCACCTGATTACGCAGTAATGGATCAGCATACAAGGTGTTTGCCATACGTAACGTGCAATCTTGCTTATACCCAAGCGCTTTGAACAAAGGCTTAAATTCATCGGGATGAATGTACAGCATTAGATACTCTAGGTTTTGCTCAGTGCCAGAGTGACCATCGTGAATATCTTCTGGGTTAAACAAAATGACATTGCCAGGTACGCTTTTATAAAACGCATTACGACAAAAGAAATCTTGCCGCCCTTGTAGAGTAATACCAATTGAATACTCTTCGTGAGCATCTTTTGCATAGGTAAAATCACTCATAGTCGCCGTCAACATCGAGATGCTCTGATGCTGTTCGTTGTTAATGTACTTAAAGTGATTGTCTTTGCTCACAGGTGCTCCTGAAGGGTGTGCGCTTCGTTATTATTCCTACGCCAATATAGCGAAGCTGGCAACCTAAAAACTTGAACAAAATTGCTGTTTTAATTTATTCAGAGGTACAGACAAGTTCTAATTCAGTGTCTTTAAATTCAGCGAGTTTTATATCGTTTTTCTTGGCATCAGTAATTAAAACAGAAATAGCGTCTAACGCTGTCACTTTATGCCTTGCGACTGAAGACAGTTTTTCTTCAGTAACGGCGATTAATACATTATTGCTTTGTTTTACTATAGCGTGTTTAAACTGTGCATCTTCAACGTCAAACGCTGAAACACCCACCTCGACATCGATTGCGCAAGCGCCTAAAACTGCTAGGTCAAAATGCATTGTTTGTAATTGCTTTAACGAGCAACTACCAATTGCAGCGCCTTGTTGCTTACTTATTTTTCCACCTAATAGAATTACATCACATTGTTGATGTGATTGTAGTGCAATAGCAATTGCAGGCGTGTGGGTAACCACCGTTAAGGTAAGATCGTGTGGGATCATACTTGCAATGGCTAAATTGGTACTGCCAGAATCAATAAAAATAAATGCATGCTCTTTAAAGTAAGGAATACACGCTTTAGCTAAAAGCTGCTTACGGTCACTATTTAAAACCATTCGTTGCACTAAACTGCCATCATTTTGTGCATTAATGACAGCGCCGCCATACACTTTTTTACACACCCCTTGATTTGCTAATTCTTGCAGATCTCGGCGGATCGTATGTTCTGAGACATTAAGTTCTTTGGCTAATTGAACACACACAACTCGGCCGGTTTGTTGTAAATGATCTTTGATCAGTGCTTGCCTCTGATCTGGGAATGAAGCATAATCGAGCATAAATAATCATAATTGAGCAGTTTAAAATGAGTCTAATGTAGCATTGCATGCTCGTTTTAGCAATTTTGTGATTATTTAGAGTTAAATAGCTCAATAACTAAGCCTTAGTTTAGTTATAAACTGGAATGAGGGAGGGTGACGGGTTTTAACCTAGTCACTTACCCTGCTCGATTGTGATGTTTTATGGAAGGTTTTGCTTGATGTTGTTAGAAAGGTATCCGTTTAAAAAGCGCGAAGTACTCGTTACAAGGTTACTATTTTTGTGTGCAGGTTTAGCCACGGCTACGTGGGCATCGCTCATACCAGTAATTAAAGCGCATATTGGCATTGATGAGAGTACTTTAGGGTTGTTGCTTTTGTGTCTTGGTGCAGGTGCAATATTTGCTATGCCTGTATCAGGTGCGCTCGCAACTAAGTATGGTTGTAAACGTGTATTACAGCTCTCAACGATGATGATTATTTTTTGCCTACCATTTTTTGCTTTAGTAAATAGTGTGGCTAGCTTGGCAACTTTACTGGTGATTTTTGGCCTTTCTATCGGAGCAACTGATTGTGTTATGAACATTCAGGCTGTGTTGGTTGAAGAACGTTCTAAGCTTTCACTTATGTCTGGTTTTCATGGCTTTTACAGTTTAGGCGGTATTTTAGGGGCGGGTGCTGTAGCAATGCTGCTAATTGCTGGTTTTTCGGCATTCGAAATCTGTATGCTAATGGCGGCGATAGTATTACTGTGTTTGATCTTCGCAAAGAGAGACTTACTTCCTTTTGCAAGCCCCAATGAAGGTCCTGCATTTGCGCTCCCAAAAGGCCCGGTGATTTTAATTGGCATTATTTGCTTTGCAATGTTTCTCGCAGAGGGAACCGTTTTAGATTGGAGCGGAATATATTTAATTGATTATCAAAATGCATCAACAGGAATGGCGGCATTAGGGATTTTTAGCTTTTCAGTCACAATGACTTTAGGGCGCTTATTTGGCGATCGCATTATTGCAAAGCATGGGCAAAGGGCTGTTCTGACTATAAGTGGTTTAGTAGCAAGCCTTGGCTTGATAATCGCTATTGTATCAATGAGCTTTTATGTTGCGCTATTTGGTTATGTGTTAATGGGAATAGGTTGTGCCAACGTTGTACCAATTATGTTTTCTGCGGCAGGGAAGCAAACCTACATGTCGCAAGCTACGGCAATTCCTGCTGTAACAACATTTGGTTATTTAGGTGTATTAATGGGGCCTGCAAGTGTCGGTCAAATTGCACATTTTTCTTCACTTGCGTCTGCATTGGTCGTAATAGCGATGTTAATTGCTTTGGCGACTATCTTTTCACTCTTTGTGAAAGTTTCACAAGACTAACTTTATAATTGTTATTATTCAAAAGGTTATATGTATTTAACAGGAAAAGGTGATAGTAAATTATAAAATGGTGAATGTTTTTATCCCTAACTTAGGTCTTCTAATTGAGTTTTATAGAGGGGTTTAAATGAATTTACGTACATCAAATAATTTAGTGATTGCACTTATTACTATCAGTTTTTTGTTATTGGGTTTGTCTTTTATTTTGGGGGCAAACCCCAATGCTATTGGCAGTATATTTTCGTTTTATGGTTTAGAGACTCAGGTACCTGATCATCTCATGAGTATGATTGCAGGCTTTGCACTTTGTTTTGTAGGTATTACCAGCCTTCATTCTCATTTAGGATTTATTAATAGGGCGCTTCCCACCTTGACAGCTCTTATTATTGCACTTACCTGTTTACTTACATTGTTCAGTGCAAATCGTTGGCTTGCAAGTGAAGGGGGTTTTCCAGTAATTGGTTCGGGGCAGGGTATTATTAAGTATTTTGCTGTTATTCCTTTATTTTTATTTGTGTTTTACAAAGACGTTTTGAGTGATAAAGCGCATGTCGCTTTGAATTATGCATCGGTGGCATTAGTGTTGGTTTGGATTGGCGCAATGAAGTTTTTTGCTTTTGAAGCAAATGCGATTGTTAGCCTTGTTGAGTCTTCACCGTTTATGTCTTGGTTGTATATTGTTTTTAGCGTGCAAGGGGCATCAAATGCGATTGGCATATTTGATATTTTGAGTGTGGCGCTGTTAGGTGTTGGCTTGTATATCAGAAATGCGAAACTTATTTTACTTGCTGGACTAGCCTGTTGCTCGGTATTTATCATGACACAAACATTTTTAATTACCGCACCTAATGCGCTTAGCAGCGTTACAGTGTTTGAGCGATTAGGTCAGTTTGTAATTAAAGATCTGTGGTTTATAGCGAATTTAGTGATTATTTATCATTTAGCTGTATTCAACAATACACCTAAAGAAACAGCAGAATAAAATAAAAAGGCCTCAGAAGAGGCCTTTTAAATGATAACTAAACAACTACAACGGCTTTTTGCTTTTGAACTTTAGAAAACTCAAGGGCATCATTGAGATTGTTAAATTCAAAGTCAGTGGGTTCTTCAACATTTAAAGTACCCGACGCAATGTCATTAAGGAGCTTTTCGCCATCACTTACAAGACGTTGCCATTGCTGTGAATCACCATAATCGTGTAATGCACCAAGGGCAATTTCATGATAAGAAATAGTGCGCGTGAATGGTTCATCGACTGGGGTTTCAATGCGTCCTAAAATACTGATCACATGACCATTTGCCTGTAGAAGTTGCACTAACTTTTTAGCTTCTTCAGGGCCATTAGCATCAAAGAGTGCAAAGTAGCCACCTTCAGATGGTGCGTCGCGTAATACTAACTTAACGCCAAGCTTTTCGGCTTGCTCAGTCGTTAGGCTTTTTGATAAAGCATGTACTTCAAAGCCACTGTGATTCAGCATTTGTGTCAGCAGTTTATTAACAGCTCCCATGCCGGTTACTAATACTTTTTCGTCTTTGCGTAATGGTATTTTGCTAAAAGCTTGCCATGCAGTAAGCAGTGGGCAAGGTAATGCAGCAGCAACATTGACAGCTAACCCTTTTGGCACCTGCATAACACGGTCTGCATAAAGTACTGTGTGTTTAGCAAAGCTGCCGTTTTCACTCAAGCTATGATGATAAGCGACTGTTTTACCTATTAGTTTGGTATCGACGCCATCGCCTACCTGCTCAACAACCCCAGCACCGTCTACGCCAGGTGTATGTGTATCTGCCCAATTTATAGGGTCAGCTTGAATAAACTTCCAATCAACTGGATTAATACCAACCGCTAGGTTTCGGACCAAAATTTGCCCTGCTTTAAGTGCTGGTACAGCTTTCAATCCCAAAGCGAGTGCTTTATCAGCACCTTGAAACTGCCAAGCATGAGTTGTCTTTACTTCATCATGATCCCAGTCAGGAGCAAAATCCGGGTTTGCTTGCCTGTCGCCGCAACTAAGGGCATCAATTTGATTGATCTCGTCTTGGCTTAAGCTAAGCGAAAGGGCTTTTAAGTTGGTAGCCATATTTTCGCGTTTGGTAGATGACGGTATCGTCACCATGTCATGCGTTAACTCCCAAGCAATGACTACTTCAGCGGTGCTCACTTGGTGTTTGTCTGCAATCGCTTTGATGGTTGGATCTTTAAGTACTTTACCTACCGCAAATGGCATATAGCCGGTAACGAGAATGTCGTTTTGGGCACAAAAATCACGTACCTTTTGATTGGTTAGGTAGGGGTGAACTTCAACTTGATTGGTAAATAATGCGCCTTTTGGCAAAATACTTAAGGCTTCTTCCATTTGTGCAATGGTAAAGTTTGAAACACCAATTTCTTTCGTTAAACCAAGCTCTTTTGCTGATTGTAATTCACTCAAATACTCATGCATGCTTTCGCCATTGGCTGGGCTTGGCCAATGAATAAGCAGTAAGTCGACGTAATCTAGTTGTAGTTTAGTCAGGCTCTCTTTTACGCTGTTAATAAAGTCCGTTTTATTTAACTTATCATTCCATACTTTGGTGGTAATAAATAACTCACCACGTGCAACACCACTGTCTTTAATCGCTCGGCCAACAGCTTCTTCGTTACCGTAAATTTGCGCAGTGTCGATGTGTCTAAAGCCCTCTTCAATAGCTGTTAGCACACTTTGATATGCAACTTCGTCTTGTAATCTAAATGTACCAAAACCCAGTTTTGGCATAATTGATTGTGACATCATAACTCCTTAATTATGGAACGTAGGCAAAACATGTTCGCCAATGTGCTTTAATGCCCATTCAATGGGTAATTCGTTACGTCTAAAGTGCAGGCCAATGTGATTCACACCGGCATTTCTCATTGCCTTTAGTTCTGAGATGAGTCCGTTGACGCCTGTTTCAACCCCAAAACGGTGACGTTTTATAGGTGCATCAGGATCATCTAATAAATTTAAATGAATAAAACTAACGTACGGCTTATTTCCTGCGACCTCTCGCCACAAAGCGACACGCTTTTGCTGATCATCTGGTGTGCCCGGGTAAGCAAGCCATCCGTCCATGTTTTCGCCAACCCATTGAGGGCTTTGCTGAGCAAGACCTGCTACATAAAGTGGGAAATCTTTCACTTCTGGTAGTAGCTTTTGACCCGCTTCTAAAGGTCGCTTAGGGGCGCCTTTAAGTAGCGAAACAGATTCACGTAGTTGCTCACCACGGCTTGCAAAATCAATATCGAATAAAGGGTATTCAATAGGTCTATCACCACTGGCAACACCTAAAATTAGCCGATCATTACTAAGCGCTTGCACAGTATTTGCTGCCTTTTTAACAAGCCAAGGTTGGCGCAATGGCAATACCACCGCTGCGGTGCCAAGTAATATATTTTTGGTTTTAGCTGCTAAGTAGCCAAGGTAACTGAAGGTTTCATAAACTTGGGCGGCATCACCAAATTGCGGGTCATAAATCGGTACGTCGCGAACCCATGCTGCTGCATAGCCAAGCTCATCAGCAAGTTGAACACGTGATTCATGGTTAGCTAAATTAGGGATCCCAAATGATTGATTTGATTGTTGATTGAAATGTGCCCAATCATTATCAAGTGGAAGTTCAACCCCAATTGAGAATGGTTTTTGCGCTAATTTATCAAAACTCATTATGACTCCAAACTTTAAGGGACATAGCTAAGCAATACTTAACAATTTAATGCGGCCCTGAAAGTGATTTATGATTAAGTAATGTGGGTATTGTGGCGCTAAATTTATTTGCGAAAAACAGCAAGGATAACAAAACACCTTTGTCGTTTTTGCAAAGGTGTTTTAATTGTTATGAATTAGCTTCTTCTTTTGAAAGGGTAAAGTATGCGCGAGTGACTGGGTAGGCAATTTGTGAAATCAGTGCTGTGCCCCAAAGTAAGTTGCCAATGAGCGAAGGCACATGGGGTAAAATGGGAATGGTAACTAAAGCAAGTATAACGCCAAACATTCTTACTTTGGCTGTAGCAAAACGATGGGCTACGCGATGTTCGATCATTAGCTGGATCCACAATAAGCTTAATAAGTAGCCTGCTAACCCTACACAACCAATGACACCATATTTTAGGGGGTACGGCTGCCAAAACCCGGCTTTCACTTCGCCGGCGAGTGCAACGCCAACCATAACTGCACATAGCATTAAAAATAGGTGAGCTAACCACCAACTTACGAGTGTCCATTTGTGTTGATTTTTAGGTTTACCATTGCCAACAAAATCAAAGTAAATCCAGCATTGCACAAATACCGCAATACCACCAAACATAAAGTTAGCCAGTACAGTGGGGTCGACTTTATAAACTCCTTTTTCAGATAAAGTAATCACCAATTTAAAGAAACCTTCGCCTACGACAATAAGCAGTAAAAGGGCGAAGCGCTCAGACATATGCCCAAGGCGTGGTAAAAAGCGTTTATTTTCAAGTACACCAATTTTTGGAGCCATATATAAAACTTGGATAGCGGCAATCGCAGCGCCAAACACCCAATAACGATAGGGGGCAGGCATAAATGCTGTGGTAGCAAAAATGATGGCAAGAGCAAAGTAGTTACGGCTCACACTGCGTGCTAATTTTGTTGATTCGACCCCCAATTGATTGGTGCGATGAAATAAATAAGCTGTAATAAGGCGATTAGCAGCATAGGCTAATGCAAAATATGTCCAACCTTTATCAAGTACATGAGGGAGCGAGGCAGCCATAACCATGGCGGTAACAATTTGGCAGGCCATGATCAGCCGGTGTTTTACATCAGTACTGACATAGAGTGAATTAAAAACACTGGAGTCAGCCCACGCAAACCATACGGTGATGAACAAACCTGCAAATGTAAGAAAACCACTTAAATGTAAGTGGTCGCTCAAAAAATTACCTAGCAAAAAAATGATTACCACATGGATAAGGTCATAAAATAATTCAACCCAATGAACATGGTCATGTGAACTTTTTAAATCTAGGTGATGCTTAGGTAAGCGCCACATTGGGTGGTTTTCTAATGCCATAATTGATCCTACCTATTTCCTTTCGACAATAATTGCAGTGATGGTGGTTTCACCCTCATTTTTGACTTGATGAGTCCATGCGTCATGCCACATCACATAGCCATTAGGGATCTCAATTGTTGTTTGTGACTCTTTAGTACTGATGGTCGCTTTACCACCTGTCTCAAAATAGACTGTTTCAGCATTATGCTTATGCCAATTATCTTGCTCACCTGGTGCTAAAGTCATACGTAAAACAAGTACTTCACTGTTATCTAGCAATACTTCATAGTGATTGGGTGAAGCAATATGTGCATGGGGAAGTTGTGCTGAAAAAGCATGTTGTGAGCACATAATTGTGCTCACCAAGCCAATCAGCAAAGCTGTCATTTTGCTCATGGCTACACTCTACTTATGCATACCGCGAATTGGGTAATTATTTTTTGGGTCGCGTATCCAATTAAGCCCGCTTACCAAAGTTGCTAAATCAGGTCTTACAAATGGATTATTAGAATAATCAACTACATGTACTTTACCTTGCTCGTTAACCACAAACAGTGCGGGCTCTGCGAAAGGGTGATCCGTTTCTTGTGGTGAACGGGGATCAGAAATGTAAGTACCTAATGCTTGCATTTGCTCTGTAGTCAAACCGTAAGCAAGTGGAAATGACACAGATAGCTGCTCTAAATGCGCTTCTAACTGTTCTTTGCTATCACCTGAAACAGCAATTACATCAACACCCGTTTCTAATAGCGCCGCTTTGTACTGCTCGAGGCTATTTAAATAGCGGGTACATAAAGGGCAATGCTTACCACGATAAACAACAACAAGCTGCCAGCTTGCACCGTGTTGAGGTTGACCAAGAACAGCCTCTTCACCATTCAAAAGTGCAGCACTAATACTAGGAAATGCACTGCCCGGATGGAGTTTATTGCTATAAACAGATTCGTTACTCATGAGTGTTCCTTAAAAGTTCTCGTTTAAGTGTTTTTCAAAGCGCGCAAAGTCGCTGTCGATGTCTGCATTTTTCATCACGTCATAACAGGCGAAAGTTGGCATCGCTTGCATACCGAAAAACTTAAAGTTCATATGCATTGGGAAAACAAGGTCATCAACACTTTTACCTTCAAAAAAGTCAGCGGCATCTGCAAATGATTCTGCAGGCGCATTTAAAGTCAGCGACATCATATATTGAGTGTTAGTCAAGGTGCCGCCTTTACCGTAATTGGCTTTTGGATTGTCTTGATGACGACCATCACCATGGCAAAGCGCTCCCCCCATGCCCGCTGTGTACACTTCATCCATGTATTTTTTGAATGACCAAGTCATGCCCATCCAGTTAATAGGTGATTGCAAAAAGACGATATCTGCCCATTGATGGTTCTCAAGTTCAGTTTCTACATCAAATTCGTCTTGTGTGTTAACCACACGTGTTTGATAGCCTTTTGCTTGAAAGAAAGCGTCGGCTTTTTCGATTAAAGCAGCATTTAACTTACCTTCAGAAAAAGGGTAATAGTGATGTGCGTTAAGAATTAATACGTTTTTCATAGTTGAGTATCCGTTTGCTAGTTACTTTATCGTGTTCAAAATACATTCTGTGGTATATAATAGTAACCTAGATTATTTAATCAACCAGTCACCTTTTTGTAACTAGGCTGAAAAATGCGAGGATGTTTTGGAAAGTTCAGTAGAAACAGATAGTAAGGGTAGAAAAAAAGTTTTAAATGCTTGCATGGAACCCTGTGCAATTGAAAAAGGCATGCGTTTGATTGGCGGTAAATGGACGGGATCTATTATCTATCATTTAAAAGATGGCCCTGTGCGTTTTAATGATTTAACGCGCATGCTCGGTGGCGCAAGTAAAAAGATGATAGACCAACGTCTAAAAGAGCTTGAAAGTAGAGCGATGATCACCCGTCATGTTATTAGCACGCGCCCGATAGCGGTGACCTATGAGCTTACTGACTTTGGCCGCTCAGCACTGCATATACTCGATGAGTTAAGAGTTTGGTCTGAATCAAATGAGATTTAACGCCAGCGTTATGCACTGGCGTTTATCAATTACGGAAAAGAATAGCGCACAATTCGTTTTACGACAGAAAAGTACTGGCGAAAGAAGCCGCCGGTATTGTAGTGGATGCCGTGCTCTTTAAAGATAGCTTGCACCTTAGGGGCAATTTCGCGGTAGCGTTTTGCGGGTAAATCTGGGAATAAGTGATGCTCTATTTGATAGCTCAAGTGCCCAGTCATTACATGAAACAGGTTACCCCCTTTGATATTTGATGAGCCTAACGCTTGGCGGTAATACCACTGGCCTTGTGATTCATTTTCGCAGTCTTGTTGGTTAAATGTTTCTACTTCACCGGTAAAGTGCCCACAAAAGATAATGGTTGAGGTCCACAGGTTACGTAATAAATTAGCGGCAAGGTTGCCCGTTAAAACCCACAAAAATAAAGGCCCAGCAAGCATTGGAAAGAGCAGATAGTCTTTCACTAGCTGGCGTGCACCCTTACTAAAAAAGCGCTTTTTCAGTTCGCTGTGCGATACTTTGTAATCACGGTCATCTTTTTTCTTGCCAAAAAATACGCGCTCGGCTGCCATTTCATGGTACGACACACCCCATTGGAACAGCACACTGAGTAATAGGTAAGTGACAAATTGCCACAGGTTTTTTATCCGCCAACGAAAGTCATTCGATAAGCGCAGTAATCCATAACCGAAGTCGCGATCTTTACCAATAATATTGGTATAGGTGTGGTGCTCGTAGTTGTGAACGCGGTTCCAGCTAGCCCCATCGCACGCTATATCCCACTCGTAAGACCTTGAATTTATGTATTTATCATTCATCCAATCGTATTGGCCATGCATCACATTGTGGCCAATTTCCATGTTATCGAGGATTTTTGCAGTGGCTAAACTAAGCACACCCACGAGCCATAAAACAGGCTGAATAAAGCCTAGCATTAATAGAATTCGGCCACTCCATTCAAACACTCGCTGGCAAACAATAACGCGGCGAATGTATTTCGCGTCTTGCTCACCGAGTTTTGATTTTACATCTGCTTTAACGCTATCGAGTTGAGCTGCTAATTTTTCATAATTGACTGTTTTTGTTGTGTTCATGCTGATAACTCCACGTCACTGACTGGTTGCGATATACAAAGTTGAATTAACTGCTCTGAGCTATCAGAGAGCTCACCGGTGCGAATATCACGTACGACGCCTTGCTTTTTAACGCATTGGCATTGATGGCAAATTCCCATACCACAGCCAACTGTTACAGGTTGCTTATTCGCTTGTAAGTGGGTCAGTAAGGTTTGTTGGTTATCAATCGTGAATGTTTTGCCCTGATGAGTGAGTGTTAATTCGTGCTTATCAGAGGTTGCTAAAACAGCAGGGACTGCACTGAAATGCTCACTGTCTATCGGCGTATTTAATTGCTTAGCTAAAGCGGCTGCTTGCTTATACAAAGCAGCAGGGCCGCACACTAACCAGTGTTTATGCGCATTTGTTGTCAGCCATGTCGTCGCATCACCGTCTTTGCCGCGCTCAAGTAAGTGATAATCAAAATTGCTCAGTGATTGCTTTAATTGCTCAAGCTCATCTTTAAGCCAGTGGCTGTTCGGCTTTGCATAGTAAAGCAGGGTTATAGTGTGTTTGCTATCTGCAGGTAAAGATTTAAGCATGGCTATGAATGGCGTAATGCCTGAGCCACCGGCAAGCATGATTAAAGATCGCGCGGTATTTGGCATAACAAACTGGCCTTTAGCCTCAGAAATATTAAGCCATTGCCCTGTTCTCAAGTTTGTAAGCTTAGACGTAAATGCGCCGATTTCTTGGCTGCGGATCAATAAACGAATTTGTCGCTGCTGCCTTGCCAATTGTGGTTCGCTTGCGATGGTAAACACGCGCGTAAGCAATCGTCCATTTGTTTGAATTGTTAACGCAATGTGCTGGCCTGCTTGATGAACTGGCCATGCTTTTTCTGGCTCAATAATCAACTCAACGCTTTGTTCAGCAAACACCTGTACATGTTTTACTTGTGCACGAAAGTAGCCTTCGCGCCAGCCTGGTTTAAAGCACTGAACCACCGGCTCCCAGTATCCTGCCCATGACTGATGATGCAATAAATGTTTTGATAATGAATTTAATAACGCTCTCATTTTTCGCCTTTGGCTTACAAGTGTACGCTCACTTTGCGCACAAGTGTAAGCTGAAATGTGATAATTGCAAGTCTAATTTGAGTAATTATTCTAAAAAGCAGTTGACCAAGGCTTTTAAAAGCGGCATCGAAGCAAGACTATTTAGAGTAAGGCCAAGCAAAGCGCTCCTTTAGCTAGTTAAAAGGAATTGGCTTTGGCTTAGAAAGTTAAAGCAGTTAATGAAAATGAATTTAATTTTAATTTTTCTAATGAAAAAGTGTTGCCGCTTTTTTGATTTTCGAACTATGTTTAATCAGGTACAAATACGTAGTAGAGGGAAAGAAATGGTCGATAATTGCACTATTCTTATCATTGATGATGAAGAGATTAACACTTTACAACTTGAACACGCACTAGAAGATGTTGGTAACATAATCACCTTAAACGACAGTACCCAAGCACTAGAGTTAATCCATAAAGCAAAGCCTGATGTTTTGCTACTTGATTTAGAAATGCCAAAAATTAGTGGCTTTGATATTTTACAAGAACTTCAATTCAACCCAGAGTTTGAACAGCTACGAATTATTGTTATTACTTCACATGGTGATCCACAAATTGAAGAATCAGCATTATCTTTAGGCGCAATTGATTTTATTTCTAAACCTCTGAACTTAAAGTTATGTCGATTGCGAATAGAAAATCACGTTAAAGTTAAAGCGCAAGAGAACATTTTACAAAATACCCAAGCTGCTTTATTTGCTGAAAAAGAGCATTTACGTATCACGATTGATTCGATAGCAGACGGCGTTATTTCAACGGATCAACATGCCCAAATTACTTATATGAACCCTGTAGCGCAAAGGCTTACGGGCTGGTCTCAAACTGCTGCAAAGGGTCGTCATATTGAAGAGGTGATGAAATTAGCTGACTCCACAACAAAAACACCTTCAATAAACCCACTTACTGTTGCTCTAAAGGAAAACCGCCCTGTGGCGATGGCAATAAACACGCAACTAACGAGTAAACAAGGGGTTGAACACCGAGTTGAAGATAGCGCAGCACCAATTTTAAATGAAAAAAAACAACAATGCGGTGCTGTTATGGTTTTTCAAGATGTTAGTGAAACGCTCGCTATGTCGGTTCAAATGACATACTTGTCACATCATGATCAACTAACCTCACTACCAAACCGCGTATTACTGCATGATAGATTAACTCAAGGTATTGCCAGAGCCTCTTTTAATGACACTAAGCTAAGTTTATTACTGCTCGATTTGGACAAATTTAAGTTTATAAATGATGCGTTAGGCCATCATATTGGAGACGAAATTATTGCTCATATTGGCCACTCTTTAGATTGCTTTGCTTGTAACGATATTACAGTTGCACGTGTCGGGGGGGATGAATTTGCGCTTGTTGTCCCTCATGAGTCACATTCTTTGAGTCTAGAGCCTTTGATAAATCAAGTGCTTAATGTAATTAGTAAGCCATTTCGCTCTGGTGGCGAACAACATATTCTTTCTGCAAGCTTAGGCATAAGTGTTTACCCTGATGATGCTAATTGTGTTGAAGAAATGCTTCGCCATGCAGACTCCGCTATGTATAAGGCAAAGAACGAAGCGGCAAATAGTTATTGCTATTTCAGCACAGACTTACAGGTTGAAATGAATAAACGCCTTGATGTAGGTAATAAGTTAAGAAAAGCCCTCGAAAATAACGCCCTTGATGTGCACTATCAACCTAAATACGATTTACGTAGTGGCGAAATGGTTGGCGTAGAAAGTTTAGTTCGTTTAAGTGATGATGAGGGCGGGTTTATATCACCACTGAATTTTATTGAGTATGCTGAAGAAACGGGCTTAATTTTTAGGTTAGGCGAGCAAGTTTTAGAAAAAAGCTGTATTAGTGCAAAACGCTGGTTAGATGCAGGTGTGCCGACAAAAGTGGCCGTAAATATTTCCGCTAAACAGTTTACCGACTCAAAGCTTGTAGACACAGTCGCGATGATTTTAGAGAAAACTCAGCTACCGAGTAAATATTTAGAGTTAGAAGTGACAGAGTCAGCGCTAATTGAAAACTATGAGTATGCGGTCAACCAACTTAAATTAATTGCCAAAATGAAAGTAAGTATTGCCCTTGATGATTTTGGTACAGGGTATTCTAGCTTGTCGTATCTAAGGCTGTTTCCTTTAAATGTATTGAAGATAGATCAGTCATTTGTACGTGATATGCTAACTGATTCGCAAGCGCTTGATATTGTTTCAACGATTATTGAACTTGCGCACTCTCTTCATCTTCAAATTGTTGCTGAAGGAATAGAAACGGCTGAGCAAAAAAACAAACTAGATGAGCTGGGCTGTGCCACAGGGCAAGGCTACTTGCTTGGTAAGCCAATGAATTATGAAAGCCTAACGCAATTGCTTTTACCTTCATTGCACAATAACGACCAGTATGTTTGAGCTTAAGATTATCTTTTGTATGTCTTTTGAATCAATTTTTGAAATTTATTCTACACTTTAAAAACTATAAATTCGTTGGAACTTCAAATGACTAACTCAGTTGATCGTCGGCGTTTTCTTAAAGGTTTAGGAGCTGGCGCGGCCGTCTCTACTCTTGCATTTAAAGCACCTTATGTTTTTGCTAAAAATAAAGTCACATTAAGGGTGCTTGGCACACATGTTACATTGCAAGAAGAACTCAGAAGCAGGGCAATGCGTGAATTAGGCATTAACCTAGAGTTTACGCCAATGGGAAGCGCCGCCGTTTTACAAAAAGCAGCAGCAAATCCAAGTTCATTTGATTTGTACGAACAATGGTCAGACTCAATTAATATTTTATGGCAAGCGGGGGCAATTCAGCCTATCGATATAGATAGGCTTGTTTATTGGGATGAAATAAACCCATTAACAAAAACCGGAAAAATAGTCCCTGAAGCTAAGCTTGGCGCGGGCGACTCTCCTAATAAACTGCTTTATGTTCAAGACGACGGTACGCTATCGCAAACTCCGAGCAAAGCAATTAGCTTTATGCCTTATGTTCATAATGTTGACTCATTCGGATACAACACCCAAGTGATAGAGCAAGGGATCCCTTATCAAACTGAATCATGGGCTTGGTTACTTGATGAAAAACACAAAGGAAAAGTTGCGTTAGTAAACGCCCCTACAATAGGTATCTTTGATGCGGCCCTTGCTGCGCAGGGTCAGGGACTAATGACTTTTAATGACATGGGCGATATGAGTATTGCCGAAATTGATCAACTTTTTGCTATTTTATTAGAAAAAAAACGACAAGGGCATTTTTCTGGCTTTTGGACATCGGTTCCACAATCGGTGGACTTTATGAAAACAAAACGAGTAAACATCCAAAGTATGTTCTCGCCAGGGGTGAGTGCGTGTCGTGGAGCAGGCATTCCCGTGGTTTATGCATCTCCAAAAGAAGGCTACCGAGCTTGGCATGGTGTTATGTGCTTATCAGCCAATACACAAGGGCATGTAAAAGATGCAGCATACGATTATATGAATTGGTGGTTATCTGGTTATCCTGGAGCTTTTATCGCAAGGCAAGGGTACTACATTTCAAACCCAGAGCGAAGCCAGCCCTTAATGTCAAAGCCGGAGTGGAGTTATTGGTATGAGGGTAAAGAAGCCGTTGTAGATTTACGCGGTACCGATGAAAAGGTATCTGTAAAAGCGGGTCAAAAGCGTGATGGTGGTAGCTATATTCAGCGATTTTCAAATATCGCAGTATGGAATACTGTGATGCCTAATTACGATTACAGCTTAGATAAATGGTTTGAATTGTTAAATTCATAAGGGCTTAGATTGCTTAACATCTTTTCTAAATCAATTGCTGCAAAGATGTCGCTGGCGCTGCTGCTATTACTTTTAGCATTGAGTGCTAGTTTTTTTGTAATGGATAAGCGATTAAAAACCATAGAAACGGCATTTGTAGAGATTAGCCGTATCAGTAATTATGCGGTGAGTATCTTAAGAATAAATAAAGACATTGTAGAGATGCAGCGTGATATTTCTGTGTACGGCAACTCAGGGAGTAAGTCTGTTTTTAATAAAATAGAAGATAACTTTCAAAGTATAAAAAAACGTTTAGGTAATATAAATTTTAATCAAAATGAAGCAAACAGTCAGGTTTACTTAGATTCGATGTCTGAGCTTTTGAGTCGATACGATGAGAACCTAGCTGTACTTACAAAACGCTATGAGGCCAGGGCACATTTAACCTATCAGGTGTTACCAAGTATCTACACTAATGCGATAGCAGAACTTGAAACTTTGAAATCAAATAGCATCAATACAGAAGATAAATTAAGTATCGCAGAGCTCACTAATCTATGGCATTCAATGCATCACGATGCGTATCAATTTTTATCGAAGAAAGACTATTCAAAAAGGGCTAAAGTGAATACTACACTGCGCTTGCTTAATCAAAAACTACAAGTGCTTCAAGGTCCTGCGATAACACTCGATAAAATGTCCCAGTTTACAGCTAATTATCAGCAGCAATTCTCTAAAAGTATTCAAGCTAACCGTCATTACTTAAGTTTAGTCAATGTGGTTATGGCAGGTGATGCTATCGAATTTAGTACCTTATCAAACCAGCTAAGAGAGCTTTCTTTATCGAGATTAAAACAAATTAAATCGGAGGCTGAAAAAACAGTTTCAAATTCTGAGCGTATTTTAAAGCTCCTTGCGATCGGTGTTGTTATTTATATTGTGGCTTTTGCAATTGCGTTTCATTTGCAAATTTCGCATGCAATTAAGCGCCTTACCGTTAGTTTTAAATACTTTTTGAGTGGTGACCTTTCGGCCAAAATTTATGATTTAAATCGCAAAGATGAAATTGGTGTTTTAGCGAATGCAGCAGAACGATTCAGGGTTTTAAGTAAAGACCTTGCAGATGCAAAGCAATCAGCTGAGCGTACAGCGAAAGTAAAATCTGAATTCTTAGCAAATATGAGTCATGAGATCAGAACTCCTATGAATGGTGTTTTAGGTATGGCTCGGCAGCTAAGTCGCACACCATTATCGGCAGAGCAAGCAAAGATGCTCAATATCATTAAATCATCAGGTGCAAGTTTACTGGTTATTATTAACGATATTTTAGATTTGAGTAAAATTGAGGCTGCTAAAGTAGAGCTTGAGTCAGGTCCAATTGAATTAAGCTCCTTGTTGAACGAGTTAACGCATTTATTTTCGCAACAAGCTGAAAATAAAGGTATTGAGTTATTTATTACGACAACGCCAGAGCTCACCGACTTTATATTTTTAGGTGATGAAACTCGGCTCAAACAAGTACTCATTAATTTATTAGGCAATGCAATTAAGTTCACTCATCGTGGTAGCGTGTTACTCAACGTCATTATTGAAGAAGTAGTGAATGATGAGTTTAAAGTAACTTTTAGTGTATCTGACACGGGTATTGGTATTGCCAATGAACAGCTAGATTCTTTGTTTGACGCTTTCTCTCAAGCAGATGCTTCTATTACTCGTCGCTTCGGTGGCACTGGGCTTGGCCTGACTATCTCAAGCAAGTTGTTACATTTGATGAATTCGTCATTAAAAGTAGAAAGTGAACCAGATAAAGGCTCTATGTTTTATTTTGAGCTTAATGTTACCCGAACATTCATAACCCCTGCTATTAGTGAAAGCCTTCTTGAAGAGAGTAGTGAAAAGTCCGTTGATTTTTCCCATGTAACTGCACTGGTGGTTGAAGACAATGATATTAACCAAGTGGTAATCGAGTCTATGTTGGCTGAGTTTAATATAAAGTCGATCAGTTTAGCTGATGATGGGGAACAGGCCATAGCACAGTGTGAAATAGGGGCGTTTGATATTATTTTTATGGATATGCAAATGCCGGTATTGGGTGGCCCTGAGGCAACATTGAAAATTAGAAAACTACCTGCCTATAAGCACACACCCATAGTGGCATTAACCGCAAATGTGCTTGCAGCAGACAAACAGCGATGCTTTGAAGCGGGTATGAACGACTTTATTGGCAAGCCAATTAAGTTCGAAAACTTAAAACGTGTTTTGGTTAAGTGGTGTTCTCAGCATCACCAATAAACTAACAAGGAAGCAATGTGAACAGTCTTAATATAGATAATAAAAGCACAATGTCATCTAAAACGTTTTTGTTATTTGTTTCATTAATTTTTAGCGTTTTTGCTGCCATCGCTGTCTACTTTTTCGAGGGGCATGTTAAACGGGATGCGTTAAACTCAATTGATCAAGAGTTTACAGAAACAAACCAGCGTTTAAAGAAAATACTCACATCTTCAATATTGCAGTCGAAATCTGATTTACGATTTTTATATTCAACGCCCCCTATAGCTGGCCTACCTCGGGCTCATTTTAATGATGGAATTGACCCCTACGATGGTACAACCTATCAGCAATGGAAGGAGCGGCTTGAAACCATTTTTATAGGCTTTATGGAGAACAACCTTGCGGTTGAACAGCTGCGCATAATAGCTGTGAGCGCAGAAGGAAAAGAGTTAATTCGTGTGCAACGTGTTGGCGCTTCAGTAGAAGCTGTACCTGACTATTCTTTACAAGCGAAAAGCGCAGAACCTTATTTTTTGCCAAGTTCATTATTAGAAGTGAACCAAATATACATGTCGCCTATGTCGCTAAACAAAGAGTTTGGCGAGGTAGTGTTTCCTTACAAACCCATGTTGCGTTTTTCTATACCCATATACAGTGATAAAGGAAAGCGTTTTGCTTTTTTAATCATGAATGTAAATGCCACCCCATTAATACAGAAGCTAAAAGAAACTATTTTTGATTATTCTCAGTTAGTGATCAGCAGTTCAGAGGGAGATTTTATTTATCACCCTTATGAAGGGTATCAATTTACGAGAGACTTAGATCCGTCTATTACATGGCAGTCAGTGTACGATCAGCCTGTTCAGCACCAAAAGTTATATTTAGTCACTGCAACTTCACCAACAACTCGGCAGTTTTATGTTCATTCAGAAAAAGTACAAACAAGACCAGGTAAAAGTTATGGCTTTATCAATTTTAATCTTTTAGTGGCTAAGCAATACGTTGATAAAGTAATAAATGAAAAGCGGGTCATGACCTATAGCTTATTAATTTTGATAATTCTTTTTACGGGGGTATTACTGTTAACGTTTTACCGAAACGCAAACCGGAGCCAGTTACTAGCAGAGGCTAGAAGAGAAGCGTCTGCTATCGTTGAAGGGTCGATAGATGCCATTGTTGGTTTAAATCTAGAAGGTAAATTGACAAGTTTAAATAAAACAGCTGAAAACCTATTAATGTTGGCAAGTTCGATGTCGATAGGAAAAGCGAGTAAAGATATTGATTTTTTGGCCCGATTACCTATTCCTGATTACATTGCGGATATTCAAAACTCAAAAACACAAATCAAAGATGAATGCAGTATTTCTGAAAACGGTGTGGTGAATTATTTCGCCATTTCGGTCAGCCCTGTTTTTTCGGATCAGCGCGTTTTAATCGGGGTTGCATTGATTATTAGAGATATTAGCAAAGAACAAGAAGCTGCGAATAAAGTTAAACGTTTAAATTCGGAGCTTGAGGCAAAAGTAAGGCAAAGAACTCAAGCACTTGCTGAAGCTAAAGATGAAGCAATAAAGCACAGCGATATCAAAAGCGCATTTATATCTAATATCAGTCATGAACTACGCACGCCATTAAATGGAGTGATTGGCACGTTGAATATTTTAAAACGTCAAACATTGCCCGATAATGCCCGTAAGCTTGTAGATATGATGGAGTTAAGTGCTTCAAATTTAAGGCTATTAATAAATGATATTTTAGATTTATCTAAAATTGAGTCGGGTAAACTCGATTTAAACATTCAAAAAATCAAACCTCAATTACTGATCGAAAGTTTAGTCGAGTCATGCTCTGTGAGGGCTTTTGATAAAGGTCTTGATGTTTATTTAGATACGAGCGGGCTGGCTTGTTACGAAGTTAAGACTGATCCACTTAGGCTTACTCAGATCATTAATAATTTGATTAGTAATGCGATTAAGTTTACAGAGCAAGGCTTTATCAAAGTAACGGCATCATCTGAGCAGGTTTCTAATACGGAGCATACCTTAAAAATTACCGTGCAAGATACGGGGATAGGAATAGAGTTAAATACTCAACGTCATTTATTTGATGCATTTCAACAAGCTAATAGTTCTATAGCCGACAACTATGGCGGAACAGGGCTTGGTTTATCAATATGCAAACAGCTGTGTAATATAATGAATGGTGATATTGCAGTTAATTCTGCAATTAATGAAGGGAGCGCATTTAGCTTTTACATTAAGGTTGGGAGTAGCCAAGCCCCTAAACCAGATGTTTCAGACTATTATAATCATAAACGTATTTTATTGATTAGTAACAACTCGCAATGCCATGATGTGATGCAAAAGTTACTAAAAGTATATGGGGCTGATGTTAAAGTTAGCGACATAAACACACTTGCTGATGAACATACAAGCAATGTTGATTATGTTTTTATTGATTATGAAAGTATTCAAGCGATAAACCCTCAATCACTGGTAAATAGCCTCGCGAATACATTCGAACAAGGCCGTATAATTTTACTGCATCTACCAACTAACCCCCTTCCAAAGGCGCTCGATACAAAAGTTACATCCCTTAATAAACCAATTACACAAACTAATTTATTGAGAGTTGCAGGTTTTGAAGTATCAGAAAATGAGCCACTTTATTTGCTGAGTGAAAACAGAACGACAGAAAATGACATAACAGCAGATGTTTTAACCCAACTTAAAGGCTGCCGAATATTAATTGTGGATGACAATGATATAAATATTGAAGTTGCACTTGGCGCCTTAGATGGATTGCCTATAGAGGTTATTACTGCTCAAAATGGTCAAGAAGCGCTGGAAATTTTATTAAATTCTAAAGCGAGTAACGAAGTTATTCATTGTATTTTAATGGACTGCCAAATGCCGGTTCTCAATGGTTATGAAGTGTGTGAAAAAATCCGAGCCGCAGAGGCTGGTCAGTACTATGCACAAATTCCCATCATAGCAATGACGGCAAGTGCTATGGCTGGTGAGAAGGAAAAGTGTATTGCAGTTGGTATGAGTGATTATGTTAGTAAACCTATCCAAGCTCACGAAGTTCAGTCAAAAGTTGTTAAGTGGTCTTTATCGAATTACGAGGGAGATTCGCTTAGTACTGAACAAAGTAATTTAGAGCCTCTTTGGGATCGTGAGCAAGCATTGGTTAGACTTTTAAATAAAGAAGCCTTATTAATCAAAATATGCGAGATGTTCATTACTAAAGCGCCGCTAAGGCTTAAAGAATTGCAAAGCCAAATTAATGCTAAAGATAGTGAGCAAGTTCGTCAGGTTGCACATGCCTTAAAGGGGATGTGCGGAGAAATAAGTGCCAGTCACTTGAGAAGTTTATTCGCTGACGTTGAAAAAAAAGCGAGCGAAGGCAATTTAAACCTTGAGAAAACTATTATAGAAATAGAGCAAATACTTACCCAGCTTATTACTGATATCACTCAATGGTTAGAAGAAAATTAGTTTATATTTCATTCAAAGAGCAATTTAAAAATAAACACAATTTTACGATATCGAATTATACCAATTCGCTTAATAAAGTGGTCTATTTTGAGGCAATAAAACCTCGTTGATAACAAGGCAAAAATTTCTTTATTCAGTTGTGCTCGGCAATTGCCTCTTGATTGCTCTACCTTCTGCATCCATGCGCTCGTAAAGCAGAAATTTTTAACGCAGATCGTGGGTTTAATCCCTGAAAATGATTAAGTATTATTGCAGATTAGTATTAGCTGTAACTTTAAACAGCTAACGTGAGTTTCTTACTCAGCTGCAACCGGCCTTGATAAGACATACCAAGCTGACAATAGCATGAACAAAGCGACTGCTGTTGTAAGCGGCCATGATGGTGACGCACCAAGATAAAATAATATGAAGCCTACTGCCATTCCCACACAGGCAATGCATTTAACTTTACGCGAAATCGCGCCATATTGTTGCCAGTTTCTTAATGTTGGCCCGTAATGGCGATGATTTAAAAGCCAGGCTTCGAACCGCGATGAAGAGCGCCCAAAGCAATAAACAGCAACAATTAAAAAAACAGTCGTAGGCATCACGGGGAGAATCGCACCTATAATTCCAAGCCCTGTAAAAATTAAACCTGTGAGAAAGAATAGTGCCTTGAGTACTTTGGAACCTTCAGTCATTCCGTGTGTATTTTTTATTTTGTTGCTGCTCATTTTTATTTTTGGCTTATGCAAATGTTTTATCGACTAGCTCACGAACAAACGAAAATGCTTGTTGAGCAGCAATAAGCGCATTTTTTCTTTGTAAATCATCAAGCTCTATTTTATTGATTGAATTAGAAAACTGTTGCCATGCAGCACCGCGGCCTTGCTCGGCTGGTGCTAAATGTCTAGCGCCAAATGTCTCTGATAAATCAATACGTTTGGCGGCTTTTAATAAATATTCTGCACCGAGGTTTGAGCCTTCAACTACATACAGCCACGCTAAGCCTTGTTCAAATGAGAATGTGTGCTTATCAGCGTATTGCTTACGAATTTCATCGGCCTGCTGCTTAAATGATAAATCGCATAAATCATCGTACACAGCATCTAAGCGCTGCATACCTGCAAGCCCTGCAATGCAATCTTGAAACCTTTTATCATGATATAAAGGGGCGACCGTAATATGAAATGCTAGCTGTACTTGTAAAAACAATGCATAGCGTTCAATGTTTGAAAAAGGCCTTTTAGTCATAATCGCTTTATCTAAACCATCATGAATAGAAGTTGTTTCTGCTTTAAACTGGGCTGTTAAAGTGTTCTCTTTAATTGTTTCCATATCCAATGAAGACATGATTAACTCCGTGTAGCTAATATTTAATTTATAAAAAATTCAACAGGTAAGGTGAGCGTTAATGTAGTACCTGTTATTTCGTCTGGGGGTAAGGGTAATGGTTCTGCGCGTTTGACCAGAGCAAGTACCTCTTCATCAAGGGATGACACACCGCTTGCTCTAAATAAAGAGACTGCAATTACTTGGCCTTCTCGATCCATTGTAAATTTGACCCAAGGTACGCCTTGCTGACGTTTCAGTTTTGCCATTCGAGGATAGCGTTTACGTCTTTCAAGGTGAGCTGATAATTGCATTTGCCAGCGCTGCTTAGCCTCAGCTTGTTGCTTGCTAAATACATTACTTACTGGGCCTGTACGCTGTTCTGCTGGGGCTGCATCAATTGATTTTGGTGCAGTTGTCTGTGCAACAGCGCTGTCGTTCTGGGAATTTTGTTTTGTCTGTTCAACTTTCTCTTTAACAGGCTTAGCGTCATCAACAGCTGTTTCTTGCACTTTTTCAACTTTAGCTACTTTGGGTTTTTTAGTTACTTTAGGCTTTGTAATTTTAATTTCAGACTGCTTGGCGATAAGCTCTGGTTGCTCGACTTTTGGTTGTTCTTTTGGTTTGGGTTTAGGCTTACTCTCAGCTGAGGATTGACTTGCCATCTGTTGTTCAGGCCCCTCAGGTAGTGCATTTTTGGGTACTTTAGGTGCGGCTACCATACTAATGACGACGGCATCAGGCATTGCGGCATTTGCCGTTTGTGTTATTGCAACTGCTGGGCTCATAATAAAGTAAGCTGCAACCAATAGATGAACAACTAATACTGTTGAAATACAGAGTAACTGTAATTTACGATAGCCTGTTCTAAGCGTTGGCTGGCCAGCTATCATGCTCATTACTGCTGACTCGCTTGTGTTTTTTCTAGCCCAACTAACGCAATGTTCTTATAGCCTGCTTTAGAAAGAATATTCAGCAAATCAACAAAGTCCCCGTAATCCACACTGCGATCTGCGCGGATCAAAATTGCGTGCTCATGAGTGATTTTTTGCTGCAATAACGCTTCAACTAGTTCGGTTTTCGCGACAGACTGCTTTTCACCAATAACCAAAGACAAATCTTTTTGTAATGTAAGGTAAGTTGGTTTTTGTTCAGAGGCTTTCGTTTCAGAATCAATACTGGGTAGTTCAACAGGCACGCTAACTGTTGCTAATGGTGCAGCAACCATAAAAATAATCAGTAAAACCAACATAACATCAATAAACGGCGTGACATTAATGTCATGTTGTTCAACTAGTTCTTCATCATCTTGTTGTAAGTTAAAAGACACGGCTTTATTTCCCTGCAGCTTTGATTTGCTGATAGTCAATTAACTGCTCTAGTGGTTTTGCTTGAGAATCTTTTGCTGATAAATCTCGGCTAAGGATTGTCATTATGACAGTCACCGTGTCTAACAATTGCGATTTATAGGCTGTTATAGAGCGTGAAAAATAGTTGTACATTACAACTGCGGGTATTGCTGCAACTAAACCAAGAGCTGTTGCAAGTAATGCTTCAGCTATGCCTGGCGCGACAACAGCAAGGTTGGTTGTTTGTGTTTTGGCGATGCTAATAAAGCTATTCATAATCCCCCAAACAGTACCAAACAAACCAACAAATGGAGCAACAGAACCAATGGTTGCTAAAACCCCCGTTCCTTTGTTCATATCTGCAGATAGCTCGGCTTTTACCCTATCTAATCGAGCTGCAACACGCTCTTTTAATGCATCACTTGTCGTTGCGTTATTACTACTTAAGTTAAGCTCATGTAGGCAAGCTTGAATTAATAGTTTTGCCGTACTTGGCTCTTGAGTTAAACCTTGTTCTGCCATTTTTAAGTTATGACTATTTAATAGTTTGACTAATAAAGCCCTGCCTTCACGTTTACTTTTATTAAGATAAATAAGCTTCGCGATAAAAATACCCCAACACACAATTGAAGCTAGTAGTAGGCCAATCATAACGGTTTTAACAATCACATCGGCCGCTAAATACATACCCCAAGGCGACAGATCATGACTAACAAAAGCTGCGCTATCGGCTAATTGTGGGTTATCTAATTTAGTTACTTGGCTTACTATTTCATTTACTGGGTCTTGCTCAGATGAATAACTATGCCCGGAAAAAAAGCCAACAAGAGCCACAAAAAGCACTACTCCAAATTTCATTAAACCTACTCCAGCCAACTGACAAAAATGGCGAAAAAAATAAACGTCATATTTAATAAGACGCACCAAAATCATTTTCCCGTAATAAAAATTAAAATTTTTTGTCGACGGCGGGCATTTGCCTTAAGCGATTCGTTGTAATTCTCTGATTGAATGGAATGTTTTGAAAAGAGATTAGCCAAAAGTAGTAATTATCATATTTTAAACAACAAACTTGCCTTGAATAAATAACAATGATACGGTAATGATAATTGTTATCATTTGCCGTTGTTGGTAGGGAACCGCAGTGCTTAATTACACCGGTATGGATCTATTTGTTCGCGACAATCAATTTTGGTTATTAAGGTTTTTACAGAAGAAACTTAACCTTCATTGCCATCATGATGCACAAGACCTTTCACAAGACACATTTATTCGTGCTCTGACTTCGTCAATTGATTTATTTGAAGTGAAAGAACCCCGTGCTTACCTTGCTACAATTGCAAATCGTTTAATTATCGATAAAGCAAGACGTAAACGCATTGAGCAAGCCTACCTTGAAGCTCAGTTAGAGTCTTCACAAGAATATGCCCCTTCGTGTGAAGAAGTGCATGAAATGATTCAAAAACTAGAGGCGTTATCGCGCTTGCTTGAAGGGTTAGCAGATAAACCAAGGCGCGCATTCTTAATGGCAAGGTTAGATGGTCTGAAGTATCAAGAAATTGCTCAGGAACTGAATATATCGGTGAGTATGGTGCAAAAATATATCGCTCAAACATTGCTTCATTGTCACAGTCAATTACTCGATTAAGCCATAATGTCCGTACAGTACCCAGACTACAAATCTAAGCTTGAACAAGCCGCAAATTGGTGTGTCTTACTCAATTCTGACAACTTCACCGATGCCGATATTCAAGCCCATAGTCAGTGGCTCAAAGCCGATCCTGAAAATCAAAAAGCTTACTCAGAATTGCAAGCACTGTGGCGCGAATTTGACAGCACTGATAACAGCCATTTTGATTCGAAAATCCTCAATAGGGTACTAGATAAAGATAAGCCTAAGTCTAATCATTTTGCTAAATCGGTCGTTTTATCGGCACTTTTTGTCGGGTTTGGTCTCATAGCCAGTCATGTAGGTCTAACAGGAATCAGTTCTGATTATTACACTCTAAAAGGGGAGCAAAAAACTGTTGAGCTTAAAGATGGCTCCATACTGACTCTCAACGCGCAAACCCAAGTGGATATAGAATTTAGTTCTAAGCAACGATTGATTAAGTTGAATCAGGGAGAGATACATTTAGTGGCAAAAACTAATTCAAGTTGGCCATTAGTGGTGGAGACAGATAAAGCAACGGCAACAGCCTTGGGGACACAATTTACTGTTAAACGCCACGAACAAGATACCTTTGTCGTTGTGAGTGAATCAAAAGTAGAGCTGTGCTATTTACCTGCTCAAAAATGTGTCGTAGGTAAGGAAGGTCAAGCAATGTCAGTGGCTAATAGTCACCTCATTGGGCCAACAGCTGCAAACCCCGATATAGAATTAGCATGGTTAAATAATAGGTTAGTTGCTAATAATATGAGTTTAGCTAGGTTATTAAGTTTGCTTGAGCCTCATTATCAAGGCGTGTTTATTTACAACCAATCCGCACTTGAACATATCCGAGTTTCAGGTGTTTACCCAACAGACAATATTGCTATGGCGCTACAGATGATAGCGTCAGAACCCGCGGTGACCCATACCTCTGTCGCTAAGTATTTTGAATATATCTCATTGAAATAAAATAAGTTATAAAATTATTTTCATTAATTAATAAATTTTATTACTGCTTTTTGATTTTGCTGCGTCCTATTAATAGCTCTAAAAAATAATGAGAACTATTTATGTTAAAAGGCCGCTTATCGCGTTTAATTTTTACAGTCTTGCTATGCCTGCAATTTACATTTTCTGCAAAGGTGTTAGCGGATCAAGCCCACCAACTTGATATACCTCAAGGTAGTTTGGCTGAGGCACTTAATACATTTGCCCTCCAAACAGGCATCTTGCTGCAGTTTGATCCTAAGCAAGTTGGCGATCTGCAATCAACTGGTCTAAAAGGGGAATTCGAACTTGATACAGGATTCCAACAGCTTCTCTTAGGGACTGGCTTGTATGCCGAGAAAACGGCTAATGGAAGTTATGTTATACGTGTACTCTTAGCCCAATCAAATGGTGATATTTTACTCGATACCTTAGAAGTTCAGGCTACATCTAATAAACGTATAGAAATTTATCAATCAGCCTCTTCAAATACTCAACTTGATCAAGCTCAGCTTCAACGTATTGCCCCACGTGATACATCAGATATTTTCTATAACGTTTCAGGTGTTACCACTTCCCAAACTCGGCAGGAGCCTGGGGTTGCAGTAAATGTTCGTGGCTTACAAGATTTTGGTCGAGTTAATGTGATGATTGACGGAGCTAGGCAGAACTTCAAACGAAGTGGTCATGGTGCCAATGGGATGGTTTATTTAGATCCTCAATTACTGTCGAGTGTCGAAATTGCAAAGGGACCAGTAGGCGAAAGTGGTGGTGCTGGCGCGATTGCTGGTGTTGTAAATTTTAAAACGCTTGAATTTGATGATTTGGCGGCTCCCGGTAAAGATCATGGTACTAAGCTAGCCATTTCATCTGGCAACAATGCCTATCACATGCAAGGCTTATTAGCGTCTACTGTGCGTGTGGGAAAAGATCTAGAACTTGTTGCTGCAGTAGGGCATAAGAATGTTGGCCGTTTTAAGCCAGGCCAACATGGTGGTAATGCTGATTCTAGTAATTACTTTAGCGCAATGAGTAACTTTACCGAGCAAGATAACTGGTCATCATTACTCAAAGCTGATTACACAATAAATAAAGAGCAGTCAGTAAAACTTAGCTATATCGGCTTTTATGGCAACTTTGAAGAAGGCTCAACGACATCAGTAGATGCAGAGCCCGAAAGTAGCAGTTCACTTAATAACGATACGATTAAATTAGATTACACATGGGCTGCAAACTCAAATTACCTCAATCTTAATGCCAGTGTTTATTACAACCGCACTCAAATGCGTCAGCATGTTTATGAAATGGGAGAAAGCAGCAACCCCTACGGCGAGTTTAAATTGCAATATGAAACCAACACCCTAGGTATGGTTGTTGATAATCTTGCCTTTTTTAGTCTCAAGCATGATTGGTTAACTCAACATGAGTCATTGTTATTAGTTACTTTAGGCGGCGAGTATTTTAAAGACTGGACAGAGCCTCAAGCAATACAGCAAACGCCAGGAACTGGCGACCCATCTTGGTTTACAGGTGCAACCCCTGAAGGTGATCGCTCTCTAGGCAGTGCTTATATTCAAACTGAGTGGCAATACGGCGAGCATTTTTCTTTTGAATCAGGTTTGCGCTATGAGCAATTTTCACTGCAAGGAGGTGGAGAAATATACTCTGGTTACATTCTTAACCCTCCCGGAGTTTCGCCTAGTCGCACTTTGATCTATACCGACTTTGACGTTGACCGGCATGAAAATTACCTTTCACCAAATATGCGTTTAGCCTATCGCTTTAACGATAAAATACAAGGCTACTTAAGTTCAGCTCAGGCAGTCAGGCCGCCTGAAATCACAGAAACCTTATTATTTGGTGCTCATGTTGGTAACTCTTTCCCTTTTTACCCAAACCCTGGACTTGAAGCTGAAGAAGCTTGGAATAATGAAATTGGTCTTAATTTTGAGTTGCTTGATATAGCCAAAGGCCACGATTTATTCATTAAAACAGCATGGTTCGAAAATACCATCGATAACTTTATTGTCCAAGGTCGCGTGATGAGACCTACTTCTATTGATGACAGTGGAATGACATTGAGTTATGTCAATTTACAAGATGAAATCCGTTTTGATGGCCTTGAACTGCAAGCTGATTATGAATCAAAAAGGCTATTTGCTGAGCTTAATTACACCAAAATGAATGTTGACCTTGGCAAGGGAGGCTATGATCCATTTCCTCTAGGCAGCCAAGTAGGTTATCCAGAAACAAGTATGGGTCAAGCTGGATCGGGAAGCTTGAACTATATCCCTCCACCAAAACACAGTGGTGCATTGACCCTAGGCTTAAAGTTATTTGAAGACACTTTAAAGTTAGGCGCTCGAATGCGTTACGAAGATAACGACGGTCGTGGTGGCAGCGCTTATGAAGACGTTGTTGACTGGCAAGTTTATGACTTTTGGTTGGAATATCAATTTACATCACAGTTTAAATTACGTATGTCGGTCGACAACCTGACCGATCTCAATTATGCCGAAGCAAATGGTACTTCATATTGGATTGCGCCTGGGCGCACCGCCACTGCTCAATTAACCGCAACATTTTAAATAATAAAGGAATAAAAATGCGACATACCTTTAAGCTAGCCCTTATTACCAGTGCATTATTTAGCGCAAATCTTGCAAGTGCAGCTGAAATTAACCTACAACAATTACATGCATTTGGTACACCGCCGACCATTATGATGGGCGGCGATAAAGGCATGATGCCTGCAAAACCACCGACATTAAATACCCATAATGGTAAATTAATAGGTACTTTTCTTTCTGGTGGTGGTAGTGACTTTGCCACGCTAACGCAGTCGGGTATTTATAGCTTCACTCCCCAATTAACTGAAGGCGAGTTAACCGACTACACCACATATATAAACGAAGTAAATAACGACACGCTAGCCTTTGTAACGAATATCGTGGTTGATAGTCAGGGAGTTGTTTACGGTGGCGCAAACAGAGCATTATTCAAATGGAGTGAAGGCGAAGTAATAGAGGATGCACTATCGCATTTGGATCTCTCTAGTATTAATGGCGGAGACTTCCGAGTACAAGGCTTGATGACGATAGATGCACAAGACAACATCTATTTTGCCGCTTATGAACGAGGTAGTGATTATAGTGCATTACTGCGCCTTAATAGTGAAGGTGAAATCGCTGTACTGATTGACTTTAGCCGTGATGAATATAAACAAGGCAATATTTTTACTAAAGGTGAAGCGCCTGCCTCACTGATATACAGTGAACAAGATAATGCGATTTATGGCCTTGCACATAAATCTTCAAAGTCTGATGGAGCAGGCAGTACCGAAGGCTTAGAAGATGGCGACTTCCCAAGCGGCACCCTGTTTAAGCTAGATTTAACCAATGTTAAAACGGATGGCAGCTCAGAAGTACAAATTTTAAAAACCTTTTCTAATAACCTACATGGTCTTATCGATGACCATACCTTAGCAACCAACTCGTTAGTAGAAAGCGGTGATTGGTTATACGGAACGTCAGCTAAAACAGTATGGCGTGCCCACAAAACCAATTTAGACGCATTTACCGTGTTACATACATTTGGTTCAGAACAAGATGAAGCAGAAACAAACCTAAATGGTAAAACGCCAGCGGGCCCACTTGTAGTTGCAGCAGATGGAAACATTTACGGTACAACAACCGCCGGAGGCAGTGACGATAATTCAGGTGTGCTATTTCGTATTAACCTAAGTACAGATGCACGTGACCTTGATAAAGAGCAAGACAATTTTCAGCTTGTACTCCACTTTGCAGATCAAGCCTCACCTTTACCAGTAGGTTTAACTGCTGGTGCGCTAGTGAATGGCGAACAAATTATTTACGGTGCCACCAATGGCGACGCGGTAAACGACACAGGAAGCGTATATCAATTCACTGTAAAAGAGCATGCCTTGGAGTTTAATACTCAAACCACTGAAATAACTTTAGGAGAGAGTGTTGAAGTCAACTGGCAGTCAACCAACTTAAGCCAATGTACTGCCAGTGGCGATTGGCAAGGTGCAAAAGAAGCCAGTGGTACTGAATCAATTGAGCCAAGCTCTGAGGGTGAAAAATCTTATTTATTAAGTTGCCAAGACACTGACCAAAAAACACATGTTCAGTTAGTTAATGTGGTTGTAAATCCAAAACCAGAGCTGAACTTTACTTCTTCAGTTACCGAAATCACCTTAGGAGAAAGCGTAGAGTTAAATTGGCAAACATCTAACTTAAGCCAATGTACGGCTAGTGGTGACTGGGAAGGTGCAAAAGAAACCAGTGGTACCGAAACTATCGAGCCAAGCACTGATGGCAACAAATCATACATTCTAACTTGCCAAGATAACGACCAAACTGACTATGTTCAAACTTTGGATATTTTAGTTAATCCTGCACCAGAACCAGAACCAGAACCAGAACCAGAACCAGAAGATAATAGCAGCAGTGGTGGGGCATTTGGCGGTGTAATCTTGGCTCTTGGCTTATTAGTTGGTAGACGCTTTCGTAACAAAATTAAAAGCTAAATTAGCAACCAGTTTTGCTAATTAACCCAGTCATATCAATCTGGCGCGCAATTGATATGACTATTTCAGACCTCTAGGTCATTACAAAAACAGAAAAGGAAATATTATGTCTATACAAGTTTCATATGGTGCAAATTATAGCTACGGCAGTTTAAATGACTTTTTCACCTACGCAAGTGAGTTTTTTACCGATACAACTTACGATGAAAGCATTGGTAGTTTCGCTGGTACTGAAAACCCTGATCCTATTGTTGATTTAGGTTTTTGGGGGAGCTTTGGCACATTCTCTGGCACGCAATTTGTGCAAGAAGGCACTTCAAGCGATGGCAGCCTAGGCTTTATCATTCAGGCTGCTGATGGTTCTTACTTAGATTACACCTTCTTCTCTAGCCCCTCTCATACAATTTACGGTGAAATTGCCTCAATTTCCTTTGGTTACGGCATCACTCAAGATGCTAACGGTGAATACAGCTTCACTGATGAGTTAGTTAGTTTCGATGGTCTAGATACCATAGGCTTAAATGCCGGTATTGATGCAAGCGGCAATGTGATTGACCGTACAACCGGTGACAATACCACCCATAACATTGTTGATGGCTTAAAAGATGCGGAGTTTGATTACTTCACTACTTTACTATCTGACAATGGAATTGACTTAACCCTAAACGACACTGGTGCTGCTAGCTTTGCATCACTTGACACTATTGGTGTTTCAAGCTTTGTCGAATACGAACTCGTTGCATAATCTAACTGCACTGTAGCTTTGCTGCAGTGCTACTTAAAACTTATTGAGCTAGCTATGAAAACACTCTGCATTTTTTTATTCACTTTGCCGCTTTCTTGTTTTGCTACCACGGCGGTTGACTATGTTAGTGTAAATTACCTGACTTCACTTCATTATAGTGGCCCTGAAGGTTGGCCTACGGCAGGGAAACCCTATGCACCCCCTATCTATAATGCTGAGCGAGACCAACTGCTGGGAATATCATCCACAGGACATGTAGATATTTTTGGTAACGACACTAGGGCAGCAAATATGTGGGGGCTGGCGCCGGTGCAAGGTCATTATTTTTCATTGGCTAAAGATATTAAATCATACGTGGGTTTTGCTGAGCATCCACAGCTCGATAGGCTTTATAGTATTGATTTAGATGGTAACATTTTTTATGTCCACTCAGATGGCAGTAATAAAAATATTGTTTTTGATAACAGTGAGGAAGAGCTTAGCAGTCAACCTAACGTTCAGCCTATTTTTGATCAGCAGGGGAGGCTACTGTTTATAGACACAGACGGCGAATCTTACTCGCGGTTAATGCGCTTAGACGCCGATAACACCCTGATTGAACTGCATAGTTTTAACAATAACCCGCATGGCTATTATACTGGTGCGGGAGGTATGTTATTGAGTGGTAATACATTATTTGGCTATTTGGCCTACCCCAGAGGCACACCATTTTTAGATACACTCTCGATTGATGATGATTTTATTGTCGGCGCCCTCTACGCAATGGACTTAAGTAACGACCCAGTACAAAGCCCTGAAATTATACACGAGTTTACCTTAGCCGAGGGAGAAGTTCCGTGGACAAGAGGTGAAGCTGCGCGTATAGCCACCTATTTGGTTGAAGACCAACAAGGTTATTTATACGGCACCACGTCGGTAGGTACGTGTAAAACAAAAGGAATAATCGTTCACAATCAGCAAGAGGCAAAATTTGATAATGGCATTTGTGGTGGTAGCTATGACTTATATTCTGTGACCGATAAAGAAAACCTCATCCATACAGAATATCCTCATTATGATGGCAGTAACCCTTTTGGCTCTGTATTTAGAGTAAAAAAAGATGGTTCTGATTTTGTGTTAGTGCATACATTTAGTGACCTAGATGGCAGTCAGCCCCGCGGACCAATGGCGATTACGGACAATGGCTACCTTTATGGTACAACGATGGGGGGCGGTGTCCATAAAGATGAAGTTATAAACGTAAAGCAAGGTAACCCATATCCTTCACAATTTGGGGAAGTAACAGGGAATGGCACCATTTATCGCATTCGCCTCGCAGATATTAAAGTTGAAAATGGCGTGGTCGTTGAAAGTGGTTTTGAACATGTACACTCTTTTAAAGCGGGGATAGATGTTGATGCCGACGGCAAAGTGCCAACCGGTATTATGTTAGCTGCAAACGGTAACTTATACGGCACCACCTTATATGGTGGCCGAGGGTACACCGATAATTCTGGTAATAAATACCTCAATGATAAATTCGGTACTGTATTTGAAGTAGATTTAAGTGCTCAACAGCCGACAGGCTCAGTGTCAATTAGCATAACTCCAGGGTCTATAAAGCAAGGAGAGCAAGCCGAAGTGACTTGGTCTAGTTTCAATGCAACAGACTGTAAAGCAACGGGGGAAACAGTGATTGGCGACTGGCAACCTGATTCGCCACTAGAGCCGCAAGGCAGTATGGTTATTTCGCCACAGACAGGGGTTTATACATTGACAGTTAATTGTAAGGATAGCGATGTGAATAGTCGTTTTGCTGCCCTAGCAACCTTGTATGTGGATGCAGAAGCCAAAGCAAAAGACAGTGAATCACTTAGCTATGGTAATGGCGGCAGTTTAGACTGGCGTTGGCTGTTTTTGTTTACTGCGGCAGCATTGTTTAAACCAGTTCGTACAACGAGGTTTAAATGAACGCTTCGCAAGCGCTTAGTAAACCACTTAAAGATGCTTTAAAGCTGCAAATGCGCAGTTTTTATCATGTTGCAGGGTTTAGTGCGGTCATTAATGTATTAATGCTGTTGCCTGCAATCTACATGTTGCAGGTTTATGATCGCGTTTTGAGCTCAGCAAATTTAGACACCTTATGGCTAATCTCTTCGATGGTTGCGGTATTTTTCTTATTAATGGGGGGGCTGGAGTGGATCCGAAGCCGAGTATTAATAAGCATTAGTCAACAATTTGATAAAACTTTACACAACCGTGTATTTAATGCGTTATATCAGCATCAACTTAAAACTGGTAACGCTAACTCAGGACTACTGATTAACGATCTTAATCAAGTTCGTCAGTTTATGACAGGGAGTAGCGTGTTTGCCTTTTTTGATGCGCCTTGGGCGCCTATTTTCTTAGTCATTCTGTTCTTTTTTCACCCTTTATTGGGCACGCTCGCATTGGTTGGTAGTTTAGTGTTATTTGCTTTGGCTTTAGCAAATGAATTATGGGCTAAACAGTCTCTACTTTTAGCCTCACAAGCAACTACAAATGCTAACAGACTCGCCAGCGATATCATTAATAATGCCGAAGTTGCTCAAGCCATGGGTATGCAGCAAAATTTACAAGAACGATGGCAGTCAGAGCACTGGGCTGGAATTTGCCATCAAAGTGAAGCGAGTAATTTAAGTTCTGTTCTTACTGCAACCAGTAAAGTTTTACGACTCGCATTACAGTCAATGATGCTAGGTGCAGGCGCATGGTTAGCTGTTGAGGGAGAAATAACAGCTGGAATGATGATTGCGGGCTCTATTTTGGCAGGACGCATGCTCTCGCCAGTTGAGCAATTGGTTGGTGCTTTTAAACAATGGCAATCAGTTAAGCAATCACAACAACGTTTAAATGGCTTGTTATGTCAATATCCATCAGTAAAGGAAGGGGTTTGTTTACCTAAACCAAGCGGTAAATTAACCATTGAGAACGCCACTTTAATCCCACCAATGGCTCAGCATCCTGTTCTTAAAAATATTAGTTTTGAGCTTGAACCCGCAGAAATTTTGGCCATTATAGGCCCCTCAGGTGCTGGTAAATCATCAATTGCGAGAATGCTATGCGGTATTTGGGAGCCGCGTATAGGTAAAGTGCGTTTAGATGGCGCAGATGTATTTCAGTGGAATAAACAAAGCTTAGGCCCTTTTATTGGTTATTTACCACAGAATGTGAGCCTTTTTGCAGGCAGTATCGCGCAAAATATTGCGCGATTTGGCGAGGTGGAAGATCACTTGGTGATTAAAGCCGCGAAGTTGGCTGGGGTCCATGACATGATACTCAAGTTAAGTAATGGTTATGAAACGCAACTAGGTGAAGCAGGAACCGGTTTATCGGGCGGCGAAAAACAGCGCATAGGCCTTGCAAGAGCTGTGTATGCTGATCCTAAGGTGGTTATTTTAGATGAAGCAAATGCGAATTTAGATGATAGCGGTGAGGCTGCATTAGCAGCAACAATCAAAACGTTAAAGCAAGCTGGCAGTAGTGTGATATTCATAACTCACAGAGCGAATATTTTAGCTATGAGCGATAAAATTTTGTTACTAAACAAAGGCCATGTTCAGGCATTTGGCGCTAAAGAAAACGTATTAAACGCCATGCAAAGAGCCAAACAAAGTCAACAGGGAGTGGCAATAGCATGAATGCTCAACACGGCATAGCAGGTCGTAAATACATTCTTTGGGGCTGGATTATGACGGCACTAAGTTTGGGTGTTTTTTTACTTTGGGGAGCCTTTGCACCACTGGATAAAGGTGCTGTGATTGAAGGTCAAGTTATTGTATCTGGAAGAAAAAAACAAATACAAGCTCCACAAAGTGGGGTGCTTGCCCAGTTGTTAGTGCAAAATGGTCAGTGGGTTGAGAAAAATCAGCCTTTAGTGATCCTCGATAACCGAGTCGCTAAAAGTCAGCTTGAGGCCGCAACAACTCAATACTATATGGCACTGGCAGAAAAAGAACGTTTATTTGCTGAGTTTACACAAACGCCGAAGTTGCACTATTCATCAGCGCTAACCGAAATAGCATTACCACAAGCCGAAGAGGCTATGCGCTTGCATCAGCAATTGTTTGTACAAAGAAAAGCAACGCAGGATGCTAAACTCTTACTGTTAGAAAATAACAAACACACTACGCAATCGAGAATTTCAGGCCTACAAAATGTGGTTGCCAGTCAGCAACAGCAATTGGCGGTATATAAAAACTGGCTTAGAGACACACAAGCTTTAGTTGATAAAGGCTATCAATCACAAGAAAAACTTTATCAATTACAAGCACAAGCTGCGGAGATCAGCGCTGATTCAGCAAATTCACAAGCAGAACTAAAAGCACAACAGGCCAGGTTATTAGAGCAAGACACTCAATTACTACAGACAATAAAAGCTTACAAACAAGATCTCAGTCAACAGATGGCTACCAATCAAGCAAGTATTAGTCATTTCAAACAGCAGATCATTACGTCTCAATTTAGCCTGGATAATAGTGAAGTTCGCGCACCAGCAGCGGGGCAAGTCGTAGGCCTTAATGCGTTTGGTGATGTAGTATCCCAATCACAATTATTAATGGAAATAATGCCTAAAGGCCAAACTCTTATTGTCGATGCGAAAGTACCAGTTCATCTAATTGATAGCATCTTACTTGGTCAAGAAGTTGATTTGCTATTTAATGCTTTTAATACCAGCACCACGCCAAAGGTAAAAGGCAATATAGATAGCCTGACACAAGATATTGTCAACGACCAACGAACTGGGCAACCTTATTATCAAGTAACTATTCGCGTCAATGAACAAGCGCTGCTAAAAGATTTGGTGTTACAGCCAGGGATGCCAGTTCAAGCATTTGTTAAAAATGGAGAGCGTTCGATGCTGAGTTATTTGTTTAAACCTTTAATTGATCGTATTCCTCATGCAATGGCTGATAATTAAAAAGAATTTCACTTTAATTAATAATTAAGAAGGTTTACCTAATAAATTAGCTTGAATGAGAATGATTATTGTTTATAATGTCCGCCTGCCACGCAACGGGACTTTGTAAATTTTGACTAGCAAGACCACTAACAGAACTGGGTTCAACTCGCTGTATCAAGAACACCACGAATGGTTAGTTCGTTGGATTGCTAAGCGAACAAGTAGTGCTGATAATGCTCAGGATCTGGCGCAAGATACGTTTATAAAATTGTTAAATAAGCCAATGCTTTATGATGATATGTGTAGCCCTCGTGCCTGGCTTACGAAAGTTGCTGGTAACTTGATGACAGATCAATTACGCAGGCAAGTGCTTGAACGTAATTATCAAAGCATGCTCGAATCAATGCCTGAGTCTGACTACTTTTCGCCCGAAGAGCAATTAGAGTTGCTTAACTTACTTGAGCAAATTGACAAGTTACTCACGGGTTTGAAAGCAAAAGAAAAAAAAGCTTTTTTAATGGTTAGATTGGATGGCATGAGTTATAAAGATGTCGCAAGCGAACTAAAAGTAAGTTTATCTTCAGTCGAAAAATATATCGCTAAAGCAACACTACAGTGCTACCAACTTGTTTATTTTGACAGCTAAATCTGATGAATTTTAGACTCAATCACAATCAAGCTCATATTCCAGAACACATAGTTCAACAAGCAATTCGATGGCAAATTAAAATTGAATCTGGCAGCATCAGTGAGGCAGAGCAGGCACATTTTGTGAAGTGGCGCAGTGCAGATCCATTACATGAGCTGGCATGTGCTCGGTTACTACACCTTGATAAAGCATTTAGTGATGTTGCTGTTAAGTCCGCCGGGTATGCACGAGAAACATTACAAAAAACAGACCATGAAATTGATAATCTGCAGCGTAGACGTTTGCTCAAAAGCGCGCTTGGTACGACACTAAGTGTAGCCGGTGTGGCTTTTTTAGTTGAGCAGCAAGGCGTTCGTCATTATTTAAGTGCCGATTTATCAACCAGGGATAGTCGCGAAGAATTTACTATTTTCAAAAATAGCCAACTGTGGTTAAACCGCCATAGCACGGTAGAAATTGATGAGCACAAGAGTAATTCTATTACGCTCACGCAAGGTGAGTTATTTTTAAAAACCGCAGCTATTGATGCACCAGTACAACTGCACACTCCGCATGGTGTATTTGCTACTCAAAACGCAGAAGTATTTGTTCGTCATGAGGCAAGCCATGCGATTGTACAAGTAAACAAAGGCCTACTGCATTATAGTGCAGCGGCAGGTGAAAACAGTTTATCCCTACAAGCAGGCTCAACGTATCAACTCTTTTCCAATAAACAATTTACGTTAAATTCTGGGGTTTTTGATTACAGTAGTTGGCGTCAAAATCTACTCACTGCCAGAGCCATGCCGCTTGCCGATTTTTTACACGAATTGGCTCGTTATCGAAGCGGCCATATTCGTTGCCATCCAAGTTTAAACGACACGCTAATTTCTGGTGTATTTCAGCTTTCAGATACAGATTTAATTTTATCAACTGTTGCACAATCAGTGGGTGCAAAGCTTAACTATCTGACCCGTTTCTGGGCTGAAATTTTGCCAAAGTAAAATAATTCTCATTTATTTTTACGGCTTTTCATTTTTCGTTCGGCTTTATAGGTATGTAACGAAAAAAGGAAACTCACATGCCGTCTCGTGTATTGCTTACTAGCTGTGCCATATTTGTTTCGAGCCTGTTGTCTGTGGCCCCAATTTATGCGGCGCAATCATCAGCTAGTTCAGCTAATTTCACATTAGTTCAATTTGACTTACCTGCAGGTAATCTAGGTGATTCATTAACGCTGCTTTCACGACAAGCAGGGATCACACTGAGCTTTGATGAGCAAATCGTAAAAAATATCTCTGTATTAGAGCTTAAAGGACGCTACAGCACAGAAACTGCTTTAAATAAACTTTTACAATCAACCTCATTAGAAGCGTTTTTGATTGCTCAAAACGCTTGGATCATTAAAGCAAAGCCACAATCAGATGTGATTGCTCTTGATACTATTCAAGTTCAGGGACAACACAATAAACTAAAAAATAAAACCTATACCGAGGCAAAATCGGTAAACGTCATCACTCAGCAAGATATTGAACGATTTCGCGGTACCAGTGTTGGCGATATATTCCAAGGTACACCTGGGGTATTAGTCAGTGAGAACCGTAACTCAGGTGGTTTAGACATCAATATCCGCGGTATGCAAGGTCAAGGCCGTGTGCCAGTTATTATTGATGGAAGTCGCCAAGAAACAACTGTTTATCGAGGGTATTCAGGTGTCTCTAGCCGCAGTTATATTGACCCTGATTTAATTGGCTCAATGACGATTAGTAAAGGCCCTGTTATGGACGCGCAAGGGACCGGTGCGACGGGCGGATTAGTAAGTGTTAGCACTCTTAATGCAGACGATATTGTCAAAGAAGGTGAGCTGTCAGGTGTACGTTTAAGAGCGAGTGCTATTGGTAATAGCTCAAACGCACCTCAGCCTGGAACCTATGCAGGCTATTATCTCCCTCGTAATGCTTATCGCTCAGACTGTCGCTTTCCAACTTATTGTACTGAACAGTACTTGATGCCTGAGCATTTTGCCCCAGAAGAAGGAATGGACAGGCCTAGTTTGTTAGAGTTTGCGAGTTACGCGGGGAGTGTCGCTGCAGCAAAACGCTTTAGTTGGGGTGACTTAGTTGGTGCTTACGCTAAGCGTGAACAAGGCAATTATTATGCAGGTAGCCATGGCCCTAAACCCGAATTGATTTATGGTGAGCCGGTTAAAATGGCTTGGTATACCGAGACCCCAGTGTCAGTGGAAGGTGCGTCAAGATTTCGTGCTAATGAGCGTATACCAAATACAAATTTCAATAGTGAGTCGGTATTACTTAAAACGAACTTGGTGATGCCAAAAGATCATAGCTTAGAGATGAGTTATATCCTTTATAACAGCGAATATGGCGAAATGATGCCTTCGCAAATTCGCTCTTTTGGTCAAGCAAGACAATGGCTTGACAGCGAAGTAACAAACCATACCTATACATTAAAATACAAATGGCAACCGCTTACTTATGATTGGGCCGACTTTTCGGCTAATTTGTGGCACACAGATGCGATTACAGATTTAAATACGCCAGATGTCGGCTCGGTGGATATTGCCGATAACATAGCTCGAAAAGATGACTATCAGCGTTGGGGTGCTGAATTTAGTAATAAAATGATGTTTTACGATCATGGCGAACTTGCATTGAGCTATGGCATTGCTGGGCAGTGGGAAGATATGGATACCGACACGCCCCAAACAGAAGGTTTTTATGCTGGTTCAAGAAGCGGTTGGCGTAAAGAGTTTAGTGCTTTTAGCGCCGTCGATTGGCAGATTACAAAGCAGTGGCAATTAGAAGCAGGATTACGCTTTAGTCATTTCTCTTCAAAAGATAATAATCCTTTAGAGCTTAAGCCCAATGATCCCGCATGCACACCTGATGGGCAAGGAGGCTGTGTCCCTGTCAATTATCAGAATAGTCACTCAGGTAGTGCGCCGCTTATTGCTTTAACATGGCAAGCGTTAGACGGTCTTCAATTATACATTAGACACGCAGAAGCTTTACGCATGCCAAGCTTGTTTGAAAGTACTTCGGGCTGGTCTGTGAGCCCTGTGCTTGATATCCCTCTGAAACCCGAGCATGCCAAAAACCAAGAATTGGGTATTAATTATTTAAACGAAAAAATAGCGAATAACACAGAGCAACTGGCTATCAAGCTTGCCTATTTCGAGAATCATGTAGATGACTATTTGACTCGAACACAACCAAATGCATGGGAGCAATCACAAGGCGGTATGCTCGATTTTTTCCGCATGCGCAATATCGACAGTTTAGATCTTAATGGTGTTGAGTTGAACTTTAGTTACACAACACCTTTTTGGTTAGTTGAATTAAGTGGCACTAAATATTCCCATATTGAAGTGTGTAATGTTGGTAGCTATGTACGCTATTACTGTAATGACTGGGGGATCCCTGAGAGCTACATCAATAATATGATCCCCCCTAACTGGCATGCCAGCATGCATTTAGGCTTACGTCTTTTTGATCAAAAATTCGAGACTGGTTTACGCGCTACCTTTATGGGCGAGAGAAACTCAATTCCTCGATACAACGCACCAACAGGTTTTAATGAGCCTGTGCTATGGCACAGCTATAACCTTTTAGATTTCTACAGTTCATACCAATTTAACGATACGGCGACCCTTGATTTTACTATCGATAATATTACCGATCGTTACTACTTAGACGCATTGAGCTTAGGACTTGTGCCAGCCCCAGGGCGCACAGCCAAGCTTAGCTTAACTTTACAATTTTAATTGCCAGAAAAACCTGCAAGGAGACCCCGATGAAATTGATGCTACATACATTCACTGCTATAGGGCTAGCTTTAGCGCTAACCGCTTGTGGTGGAGGTGGTGGTAACGACGATAGCACCCCTGTTGTTGTTGAACAAAAACCGACGGCTGTTATCACTAGCAGTACAGAACAAACAACGTTTTCACTTAAAGATGGTGCAGTACAAATTCAACTAAGTGCTGATCAAAGTAGTAGCGCTGATAACAAAGAACTTAGTTATCAATGGCAACTTATTTCTCGCCCAGAACAAAGTGAAGCAGCTTTAATCAGTAACGATAGTCTTAGCACCGATTTTGTGGCTGATCTTCCTGGTGAATATGTCATTAGTCTTATTGTTAATGATGGTGTTAATAACAGTGAAGCAACACGCATTACGTTTAATGCAACATCACCATATCCGACAGCAATCACTGAGCCTGTATACAGTGTAAGTTTGGGCACAACGAGTGTCGGCCTAGATGCAAGTGCCAGTTTACCTCCTACAGGCGAGACAGGCAGTTTAGATTATCAATGGAAGATTGTTGAAAAACCGGCTGAGAGTGCGGGTTATTTAAGCAATGAAACACTTAGTTTAGCTACTCTATTTGTTGATGTAGCTGGAGATTACAAACTAGAGTTGGTTGTTTATTACGGAAATATTGCCAGTGAACCAAAAACGGTTACCGTAACTGTTTCATCAGGTAATGCTCCACCTGTTGCGATTGCTGACGATGTGACGGTTAAGCTTGGGCAAACAGTCACGCTTGATGCATCACAAAGTAATGACCCTGAAGGAGCGTCTTTACAATACCGTTGGAAATGGGCTTACAGTCCTGTTGAACCAGATGCTATTCCATTACCTGAATTAACAGGAAGAACAACAGATACACTTACTTTTACGCCAGCTGCAGCGGGAGAGTATTCATTGGTACTGTTTGTGTTTGATGGTGCAAGAAAAAGCGAAGAGCGTGAAGTTCTTGTAACTGTAGAGAAAGATCCTGAGTCTAATGAAAACAAAGCGCCCGTTGGCGAGTTACTCGCAACAGGCTATTTCCCTTCTTATAGTATTGGTGAACAAGAAGTTGGTTTACGCGCTGAGTTTAATTTTTCAGGCTATGATCCAGAAGGTGAAGCTTTGCAAATAATCAGTGCGGAACTTATAGAAAAGCCAGAAACAAGTACTGTTGAGTTAGTTGATATTGGTTCTTGGAAGCCAATGGGCAAAAAGATCCAAAAGCTTGATGTTGTAGGCATGTATAAAGTACGAATGGTTGTATCTGATGGTGTTAATCAACTAACAACCAATGCAACAATGGAAGCTAAAATTGGTAATGTTAATGGGCAGCCTTCAACACGCGGTGTAGATGCTCAATCTAAATCAGTGATTGTAGGTGATGCACTCGTATTCGATGCATCAAGTGAAGACCCAAATGATGATCCAATGACATTCCATTGGGAACTTGTTGATCGTCCAGATGGCAGTAACGCGGTTATTGAGCCAGTTATTGAACCTGAAACCCAAGAGTATCGCCGTGCTCGCGTGGTTACTGACGTACCAGGCTCATATACTGCGCGCTTGATTGTTGAAGATGACCGCGGACTTTTTGCAAAAACTTATGCAGAAGATGATGGCCTTGCGAAACTTACCAATACTGCGCCTGAAATTCGTTCAGTTGTGTGGGCACGTAGCTGGGGGAGATTGCAGCCAGGTGAAGATTACTATCAAATCTTACCGTGTATGTCATTATTACATCGCCCTGTTACGGTTGATGCTGATGGTGACGAAGTATTCACCCATGAAGAGTTAATTAGCACGCCTGAAGGTGGAGAATTCACAAGTTACCCTGATGAAGCTGATTGTCCTGCCACACGCGGTCAAGTGTTTACCAAACCAGGTACTTATACATTCCGTTATTCAGCGACTGATTTAATAGACGATGCACCACAATATGATTTTGTTGTTAAAGTTGACCCATTATCAGAAGCGAAAGGTGTTCGCTTACGAAGCATTAATGAAGATGGCGAAAGCTTATGGCACCCACTACCGTATGAAACAATTCCACCATTTGCAAATGGCTTTAGTGCAAGCTCGCGTCCATTCTTAGAAGAAGGCTATGTGCAGTGGGAGCTAAGTGCTATGGACAGTGCCTATACAGTTGAAAATGTTAAGGTGAGCCATATTAATGGTGGTCTTGCGAGTCTTACCCCTCGTTTTGAAAACCTGTATGAAGGACGTGTTATTCAACAAGGCGAAAGTTTAGCATTTCAAACCGTAGTACCTGCAGTGCCTTGTATTCGTAATGACGATAAGTCTGAAGGCTTCCATTTCTCTTTCAATATTAGAGAAATCCCAGAAATTACTTATGTATACGAAATATGGCGCACAGCCGATGAAGACAGTCTTTTCAATGAGTGGGAAGAGTGTGAAGAAGGCCAGCTAAATTAAACAGCCAAATTAAAAACTTAAACAAGCGAACCTTCGGGTTCGCTTTCTTAATATTACCTCTTCCACGTTCCTTTAGACGATATCGTAAATCAAACAAACGCATTCAGAATCCACTCTGATAATACTAGTGAGGGAATTGTACGCAAATATACTTTTCCATTGTGATAATGCAAAAGCGTATTGCTAACGATAATTAAAGGCTCTGAAATAGAAAAAGTGATCTTTTATAATCCTTGAGCAGAAAATAAGCTCTTTGCAAACTATGCTTGGAGCTAACTTACATAGTTTCTAACCTCTCTTTGTACCCATTCATCTTAATATACTATTTAATAAGCTATTATATTTGTATGATAATAAAGTCACTCAAATCTTGAGTTCATAATCCAAAGGAACATACCTAATGTGGTTTACTAATCGCAAACTTTTATCTGAAAATATTTATTTAAAAGAGCAGGTTGCAGAATACGAAAATATAAAGCATGAGCTCAAAGAAGAGATGTTGTATTTTTTACTGAACAAAAATAGCACCATTATTGAAGTAAATGAACGATTTGCAGCAGCGCTAGATTTCAAAGCAAATGATCTAATAGGTAAAACCCTAAATGATTTGCTCCTAAAAAAATCAATTAAAAAACCCCACACACAAAAATTACTCTCGGCAATAATTAAGTTAAACCATTGGCACGGCGCCTTACAATTACAAACTAATACAGGTCGTGAACTGTGGCTTAGAAGCATTTTACAGCCAATAAATGGCGAACTTGCCGTGTATTCAGCTGAACTTACAAGAACTATATCTCAATCTAGAGAGAAGGAAGATATGCTTATTGCTCTCAGTCGTTCTTCTGCGGTGATTGAATTTAGCCTAGATGGCGTAATACTCAACGCTAATGATAACTTTTTGAATGCCATGGGGTACTCTCAAAATCAAATTCTAGGAAAGCACCACAGTATGTTTTGTGATCGACATGAAGTTGAATCGAATGCCTATCAGCAGTTTTGGTCTGAACTTAAGCAAGGGCGCTTCATTTCAGACCGCTTTAAAAGGATTGATAGTCACGGTAATGAGGTATGGCTTGAAGCCTCATATAACCCAATTCATGATGACAATGGTGATTTATATAAAGTTGCTAAGTTTGCGACTGTCATTACAGATCAAATGAGAAGAGAACAAGCAATCTCACAAACAGCAGAGATTGCTTACGATATTTCAAAGCAAACAGACGCAGATGCAGAAAACGGTTTAGAAGTTGTAAAGCAAACAATATCAACGATGAATGCCTTGTCTAAGAAACTCGAAACAGCCAGTGAAGGTATCAATAAATTAGATGTACAGTCAGCTAAAGTAGCTCAACTAGTTGATAGTATAAAAGGTATTGCTGACCAAACTAATCTACTTGCTCTCAATGCTGCAATAGAAGCAGCAAGAGCAGGAGAGCAAGGACGCGGGTTCTCTGTTGTGGCTGATGAAGTAAGACAACTTGCTTCAAGAACGAGTGCCGCTACTGAGCAGATAATAGGTGTTGTGACGGAAAATAAAGTATTAACACAAGATGCTGTAACTCAAATTGAATCTAGCCTAATAGAAGCAAAAGATGCATTAGAGTTTTCTAATAGTGCAGGTAGTGTAATCGATGATATTCAAAAAGGTGCAAAAGAAGTGGTTGAGGCCGTTAGTCAATTTAAAACGAACCTTTAGTTAAGGGCTGCCGAACAAGGGAGTAGCGTGTTACTCCTTTTTATTTACTTATCTTTAATGCAAAAAGAAGCATGACTAGTATCCCCAAAATGCGTAAACGTAAATGCTCTAAAAGTTTGTGTTAGAGGTCTTGAGTGCCAAATTTTATATAATAGTATAATATTTTCTATGTATTGAATTTAGGTAAGTAATGGTGTACTTTAGTGCTGGTTTTGAGTTTTAACTCTAATTATATCCCTTGCTGTTATTTCTTTTAACTTTCTTAGTTAATAAAGGAATGGAAGCAATATGTTTTTTAAACCAAGGATGGGTATTCAATGACTACACAATTTTTTTTATAGAAGTTGCTTTAAGACACAGTGTTCAAGAATCGCTGCTACCTCTTTACATTCGTAGCGCTACTCCATTTCTAAATAATATTACTATACCTCAATTTCTAATATGATTTGGCTTTTTATGTCTTGCGTTTATAAAAAATGCTCATTTAAGAGCGATGGTTTCACTCTTATTGAGCTTATGATTGTAATTTCAATTACAGCGATTCTTGCATCAATCGCATTTCCTGCATATCAAAATTATATTCTTCGTAGTCATGCACATGTAGCAGGAGCTGACTTAGTTGCACTATCTGTAAGTTTAGAAAACCGATTTCAACGCCGATTGAGTTACTCAGGTGCTACAGTTGATAATGTAAATTGGTATCAGTCATCTAAAAATTACACTATTAATATGAGTGTGACGGCAAACTCATACCTCCTCAAAGCAACTAATTCTGATTGCGTATTAACTTTATCCAACACCGGTTCACGAACACTGTCTGGTAATTGTGGTGGGTTGAAGTCTTGGTAAAAAAACAATCGGGTTTATCTCTCATTGAGCTGATGATAGTAATAACAATTATTGGTTTTTTGGTATTAGTAGTCGTTCCTTTTACTCAATCTTGGATATATGAAGCTCAAGTTAATAACGCAAGAAGTTTACTTGCGAATGGGTATAGTCAAGCCAAGGCATTGGCATTACGTAACCCACAAAATTCACAGGGGGATTTAGCATCATCTGCATGCGTTAAATTAGCAGATGGGGTGCTTCAGGTAAGAGAACCTGAAGGTTCCTTATGTTCTGGAAATATCGTTTGGCAGGGGGACTGGCCTGAAGGTGTTTCTTTACTTCGAAGTAACAATCGCCTTACGGTATTTTTTATTAATAATCGAGGCTTAATACTGAAAAATGATCTGCAGGTTGGTGATAATCTAACGTTTACTCTCAATAAAGGAGCTGTTTCTTACAATGGGGCTTTTTACTAAAGGATTAGTGCTTCAAAGAGGGTCCTCTTTGATCGAAGCGATGGTCGCTATGTTAATCTTGGCAATTTTATTTCTCGGTATTGCACAAGTTTTAGGTCGAGGTTTAGTGAGCCAACGCTATATGAATACATATAGTTTAGCGCTATTGGAAATGCGCGAACGCCTTCAACAACATAATGATGTAACTCTTTGTAGTAATCCTGGAAATCTCAGTTGGGTTGGGAATATTCAGTTAGTTGCAAGGTGTGATGAGAATGATGTAACTATTGGTGTTAATGGCGCCAATGTATCTGTAAAAACAAATGTTTTAACGCTATCAACGAATGGAGACGAAGAATCACAAGCATTTTTTGGAGCTGATGGCGTTATTCGAATATCGGAAAGTTCGAGTATAAAATGAAGAAACAAGGCGGTTTCACTTTAATTAGTTTACTAGTTGGCTTGCTAATCTCCTCATTCCTACTAATAGGAATGATGATGGTATATAGAAACACTATCCAAGTTGTTGTTCCAGCTTCTGAATCTTCTCGAAGTGATGGTGAGCGCGTTTCAGCTTTATTATCCACCAATATGATGTTACAAGCTGCAGGCTTTGGAATCGAGAATTCATCATATGGTTCTCATTTACGCATTTTCAAGAGCAGTGCTTTTGTTCCTTTGGCTACATCTGAAGGTTCTGTTGCTAGTGGTGATACTGTTTTATGGCTAAGTAAAGATTTTAATGGTACTCAATGTCGTGGGTTATCGGCAGATGGTGAAGGTGGTTTGTGGCAAGTATCATGTGACTTAGATATGCAAAATATAAAGCTTACTTCAAGACTTATTCTACCTTCCCAGTATGGAGCAGAGCAGGCCACCCCTATTACAATTATCGCTAAGAGAGTAACTTGCTATCCATTTAGTACAGATATTTCCGGTCGTTTAAAACTGGTTTTAGTATTTCATAACTCTGTTGCACGACAAATTGAAAGCTCAACATGTTTGCTGAACTTTGTTTCATAATACAAGGGATAGTATGAACAGAATTACTGTTAGGTCGCGTCAGTGTGGTGCAGCGACAATCACTATTTTACTCTTAGTGGGAGTGTCAATTTCCATTGCTGTTTTAGGTTCACTTCATTATATCCAAGGTTCTCAAAATCAGAGTTTAACCATGCATGCGCAAACACTAGCCCAACGAAAAGCTTGGGTTGGAGTAGATTTAACAAAAAAGTATTTAAATGCTCTTAACAGCTCTCAATTGGAAGAATTAATTGATTCATTACCACTTAAAGCAGAAGTTGGACAAACACAACTGACACTCAAGCCAAGCGTCAGTGACCCAAATATTCATCTCTCCCTATTTAAAGAGGAAGTGGATGATAAAACATATCTTTATGCTGAAGTGAATGCTGAAGCGGCAAAGGGGACAAAAGCTTACTCTAACTCATCAATTGAAGCTGTTTTTGAGCTTCAACATACAGGCACCAAGTCACCAATAAAATCATGTTCAATGGTTCGTACAGCTGTTCTCAGGGGAGCAACTGACTTAACAGGAGGTGGAACAGACTTCTTGTCAGGTGATGCTCTCTCAGATATCGCTGTTGAAGGCAACTTGACTCTCACAAACTCTTCAAAAAGTGGTATTTCTGGTTGTGTGAGCGGTGATGTTTATATGAATGGCGGGGGAATAAAACGTAATGCAAACCTGTATGTCGGTGGTCGCTTTACGCTTGAGAGCATGTCAACGCCTGAACATGTGGGCGTTTGGGCGCGTGATATTGATATTGGTAATAGCGGTAAAGGGGTCTATGAATACCTTCGAGCTGGTGCTTTTAGTGCAGAAGTGCTGGATGATAGTGGTAATTTGATTGGAACGACTGGTATAGGTGGTAAGCTACTTAACGATGCTGAGTCCGCAGGCTCATCGAAGGATCTAGGAGTTTTATTACCGTCAAAGAATCTAAAATTTGTGGTTGAAACGACCTCTGGTGGGCGATTACTTGTTGACTTAAGCGATGCCAATATTGAGAACTCAACTGGATTTGTGAGCGGGTTTGCAAGTGAGGTTTTAGATGGTGATGATTCTTTACCTTCTGTAATACAGTTCGTCACTACTGGAGTCCTCGGGGGAAACATCGATATTTTCACCCTTACAGTTGGAGAACTATGGGGGCAAAAGATAGTAAGTGATGGATATGGCGCTAATTATACAAGTGTTTTCTCAAATGGTGATTTTAGCGTAGGCACTGGTAATATCGGTTCGCTGATTGGTGGTGGTAATCTACGAGCGAATAAAGGTGGATGTAACAGTGATTCCAATTGTTGGAACTTACCTAAAATTCTTAACCCTAGCCAAATTGCTGGAGAGTTAAGTATTGGTGATTATCAAGGTAATGCAACGCTAAATAATCTAGTCCAAAAAATGACTGGAATTAACTCTAGCTTGCCTGGAGTGCCGTATTGCGACACAAGAGTAGCTAAAGTGGTTGCTGATGACTATAAGGCTTCAGCTAACTATATTTTTGAGGAGGTTGATGGTAAACGTCATTTAACGATTCAAAATGTAAGTTTAGCTGATGGAACAAGCCTTGATGGTGTTTATGATCTCCAAACAGATGAGCTTCGTTTTTTTGGAGCTCAACCTTTTCTTTCATGTGGATGGGGAAGTGGGCATTGTTTTCGAAACAACGAAATTTGGGAGTTAAATGGAATTTCTTCTTTTCCACCAGGAATTGCATGGTTTGATAGATCGTTAAAAATTAATGGTGTTGGCAGTAATGATGCCGTAAATAATGTAGGTAAAAGTTTACTAAATACATTTGTTACAACAGGAGATCTAGAGCTAACCTCTTCAGGGCATGGAAAACTCATAGCGCCAAACTTTAATCCTAGTGAACTATGCAGTGGTGGAATTGTGCCAACAAATTTATGCACCCCTGACGGTAAATTGGTTGGAGATGAAGAGGCTGGTTTAGCTCTTGCTAATTCATCAATCATTTCGCAAGGAGGTTTAAATGTACAAGGGTGGGTTATAGATGGTCATGTGACACTTGGTGGAGCTGTAACGACCTCGGGTTCCAAGGTTTTTATCAATGGTGGTTTAGTTGTTGGCTCGAATGCACCGGCGAGTGTGTCAGTAGGAGCAGGTGGTTTAGAGGTCAATACACAGGGTTTGTCGCAAGGTCAGCTTCAAAAAGATTGTAGTACTCAAACCGGCGGTAGCTCTGAAAGTGGGTGGCAACTGAAATACAATACGCCAATCTGGACACGATATTTATAGCGAGCTGAACTATAATAAATATCAGAAAAACTAAAGCACTATATAAATTATCCTCAGGGCCTCAGCTTAAGAGCATTGGTATCATGGCTACTTCTTACAAATTTCGTCGAGTTTAGTATCAAATGTTAAGGGGCACGATTTAATCAGTTTTTATTAGGAAAGTGGGTTTTAAAAGGCAATTAAAGTATCATTAAGTGCCTCTCTTCTATTATCCCAAGAAGAATCTGCGTTTAACTCATTTTTGCCCCAAGACGAGTTAGGATAAATGCTCTCATGGCTGCTTTGCGCGTGCAAATATATAGTTGCTTATTTAGCCAAACTTAGGTGTAATGAAAGTATAATAAACGCTGAGCAATGCAGGCCGAGCTTACATAACACTAACTAACCTGATTAAACTAGCTAGGAAAGTGAGAGCCTCAAAAAAGCCTAGTTTTTATAAGTAAAGCCATAGCATAGACAATACCAACTCTGACACTCCGAGCAGGTAACAGCTCAGTCCAACAACCGATTATGCAACACAAACTGCGTGTCGCATAAATACTAAAATGTTAGTTAGCAAGGGAATTTATGCGATTATATTTACTTATTTTGTTGCTTTTATTCTCCGTCGAAAGCCTTTCCAATGTACTTGTGAAAAGCGAACATTCTGTACCTGTGGGGATGGCTGAATTAAATACATTCAAGAAAACCTGCGGAAACAAATGTAGCTTTACTGGGTATATCAATGTCAACAAACTGCATTTTAGTGAAGATGTAGAGTCAGGTGCTTTTTTATTGGTGCGAAGCGAAGGTGGGACAAAATCATTTTCGGTTGGCATTAAAGCAAATGAAGATGATAAAAGCGCTGAACTGGTTGTTATGTTTAATGATGGTAAAAATAATTCTGACTCTATCGTTTTAGCAAAGTCATCGTTAAATGCTTGGGAGGGTTTCTTATTATCATGGCACGATAAAGAGTTACTAATTGAAAATTTGCGCAGCGTAAAAAAGATAGGCTTAAACAACACACCTTATTCACAAATTGAGAAATCTGGGATTACATACCAAACTACGCTGACTTTTAGTCCAGATCACATTGCATATATGTTTATGGGCAGTGATGCGGAAATGTGGATCGAAATGAAAAACCAGAATTATAACTCTAGCTGGAAAGAGCGGTATGATAAAAACTAACAAAAGAATTATGCCGTTGAGCAAGCTCAACTGTTACGCGATTTCGTCGCGCACCATACTCAGGAGTTACCGAATAAATACTCTAACGTGTTTTTGTCCAGTAACGAGTTATTATTTTATTAATGCTATTCATACTTAAAACATACATAGTCACCAAACCTCTCACTTATCTCATCACATAACTTAGTTCGGTAGATAATCCCACTACATTACAGCTGTAATAATGCTCTCGGAGAATCTTAACTACTTTTAAATTTGATCTAGATCAAAGAAACTTCATTCGCAGCAATCTATATTACGCGGCTGCAATTTTCGCTGCTTTTTGAAATCTAGGTTGGCTTTTAAAGGCAATACTCCACCATCGGGCTTAAAGGTGTGTCATGGCATTACTCATCAATAACAAATGTATTAACTGCGACATGTGTGATCCTGAGTGCCCGAATGAAGCTATTTATATGGGTGCAAAAATCTATCAAATCGATCCTAATAAATGCACTGAATGTGTTGGGCATTATGATAATCCTACCTGCGTTAGTGTATGTCCTATCGACTGTATTAAGCCCGATCCTAATCATCGTGAAACGTTAGATGAGCTTGCTGAAAAATATATTAAGCTGACTGAGTGAATTAATAATAAAATTTACAGCTTATTAGTACACCTTGATTCAAATGTTCTACACTTACTTTAATGCACGTTAATCTCTTGAGGATCCTATGTTTTTCAGTAAGTCAGTAAACTCTGAGCTTGTATCGTTAAAGACTGAGTTATTTCATCTACAGCAAGTGCGTGATGGCTTGAATGAAGAAATGATTTCGCTTAATGTACTTGAAAGCGGCGAGGTATCCTATATAAATCAAAACTTTACCAAAGCACTTGGCTACGATAAAGATGCGTTCCCTGGCACGCACTTATTTGACATCATTACAAATGAGTCCAAATCTACTGAACAATTTAGCCAATTCTCTTCTGCTTTAGAGCATTCTAAGCACTGGGTTGGGGCGCTGCAGTTTTATCACAAAAGTGGTAAAACAGAGTGGCTTAGAATTATTTCGCACCCAGTAAAAGGTCCTCAAGATCAAATTCTATTTTTCGCAATTTATGCCACTTTACTAACCGATACAATTGCTACCGCAAGAGAGCATAAAGACATTATTAAAGCGTTACACCGTGCTATGGCGGTTATTGAATTTGATTTAGAGGGTCATGTTTTAAGTGCAAATAGTCATTTTTATAATGCGATGGGTTACTCCGAAAAAGAGATAAAAGGTAAACATCACAGAATGTTTTGCGAACCAGAAGAAGCAAACTCTACTGAGTATGAGCAATTTTGGCAGCGTTTAAAAAATGGTGAGTACATAGCGTCTCGCTTTAAACGTGTTGATAAGTTTGGTAATACCGTTTGGCTTGAGGCCTCTTACAATCCGATTTTTAATGATTTTGGGGATCTCTATAAAGTAATGAAATTTGCAACTGTGATCACTGAACAAGTGAATCGTGAGCATGCAATTTCTCAAGCGGCAGAGATTGCTTACGGTACCTCAACAGGAACCGACAAACTCGCTGTAAAAGGAGCTGAAGTACTTAAAAACACAGTGGCTGTTATGGATGAACTTGCTTTACAGATGGAGCAAGCGGCGCAAGAAATCGCAGCCTTAGATAAGCAGTCGCAACATATAGCAAGTATTGTACAAAGCATTAGTAGTATTGCTGATCAAACTAACTTATTAGCGCTTAACGCTGCAATTGAAGCAGCTCGTGCAGGTGAGCAAGGCCGTGGTTTTGCGGTGGTTGCAGATGAGGTTAGGCAATTAGCATCTCGGACATCTAAAGCAACTGAAGAGATTGTGGAAGTTGTTCAGCGAAATCAATCATTAACTCAAAATACAGTAAAGGTTATAGAACAAGGGAAAGTCAAAGCAGAGCAAGGTCTTGCTTTGTCGAATGAATCAGGACAAGTAATGGAAGATATTCAACATGGAGCACAGCAAGTTGTTGATGCGGTTGGCCAGTTTGCTAACCAGTTAAATAAGTGATTCTAATTTGCATTAAGCCTTAGGCATCTGCATTGATGCAGCTGTAGAGTATTATAAGCAACCTAATAACGAAATTTTGCTGTGTTATCAATGCGGTTTAATTTCCTTAAAGCTCCTCCTATTTTTTTGCGAATTGGAAGGAATACCTTGTCTCACTTCTTGAAACTCCATATCATAGAAACATAGGGATATATTGTAATAGTTTAATATTCAGTAACTTTTTAAGTAAATGAGTTCACTGTTTGAATTTTAATTTAGCAATGAAGTGATGTACCCCATGTTTTCTACCAAGCCACTAAAAAATAAAATAACCAATCTTGAAGACGAATTATTTAGGGTTTCTCAAATAAAGCAAAATCTTGATGAGCTAATGCTTACATTAACGCTTGATGGCAAAGGCTGTGTTATTGATACTAATCCCCAAGTTCAAATTGAACTGGGTTTTAGCGCAAACCAACTTGATGGGATTGCATTACTTGATTTAGTGCCGCAATTGGCGCGAAAAACAGAACACTATCTGAACTTTAAACACGCACTACAAAACAAAAAGCCATGGGCAGGAGCCGTTCAGTTGGTCAATGCTAAAGGTGAAGAGGCTTGGCTAAGAGTGTTCGTTCATCCTGTGGTAAATAAGCAAAACCAATTTCTTCATTTTACATTGCATGCAAATGCATTAACACGCACGATTGAATCGTCACGCGAAAACCAGGACTTAGTAAAAGCAATTCATCGCTCTATGGCCGTAATCGAGTTTGATTTAACGGGTCATGTATTAAAAGCAAATCAGCAATTTTTACTGGGTGTGGGCTATAAAGAGCACGAAATTATTGGTAAACACCATAGTATGTTTTGTTCACCTGAAGAAGCAAGCTCATCAGAGTACGCGGCATTTTGGCAGAAACTACAAAAAGGTGAGTTTGTTTCCTCTCGATTCAAACGTGTTAATAAGTATGGTGATCCCGTGTGGTTAGAAGCCACATATAATCCTGTGTTTAGTGAACAAGGGGAGCTTTATAAGGTTGTTAAGTTTGCAACGGTGATTACTGATCAAGTAAATCGTGAAATAGCTGTGTCTCAAGCAGCTGACATTGCTTATAGTACCTCGACTGAAACTGATCAAATCGCTCATCAAGGGGCTGAAGTACTCAGTAATATGGTTAGTGTTATGGATGAACTTGCAAATAAAATGGAACAAGCAGCAAATGAGATCACAGCACTTGATAAACAGTCTCAGCAAATCGCAAATATAGTTCAAAGTATCAGTAGTATTGCTGATCAGACAAACCTATTAGCGCTTAATGCAGCGATTGAAGCCGCCCGTGCTGGCGAACAAGGAAGGGGTTTTGCTGTTGTTGCTGATGAGGTAAGACAGCTCGCTTCACGTACTTCAAAAGCGACTGTTGAAATTGTTGATGTTGTACAGCAAAACAGGGCACTGACTCAAAATACAGTTGAAGTTATAGAACAAGGTAAGAGCAAAGCTGAACAAGGCTACAGCCTAGCAACTGAATCTGGCAAAGTTATGTCAGATATTCAAAATGGCGCACAAAAAGTGGTCGATGCGGTTGGTCAGTTCGCTGACCAACTTAAATAGTGTTACCTGTGCTTATATTGAGTTTTGCAATAACCTCTTAAAATATCGGGATGGCGAAGTTTAATATGTTTACTTTGTCTCCCTGATACGCGCTTTCGCCAGAGTTTAAAACTCGAGCTCGTTAATTGCTCACGCATCAGTGCAATAACGTTTTTTTCATTTAAACCAAACTGTTGGTTTATTGCTTCAAACGGGGTTCTGTCTTCCCACGCCATCTCTATGATGCGTGATACTTCATGATCTAAGTGCTGCATTACGGCTCCTTTTTGTAGCTAATACGTATTTGCAGCAGGTTTAGATTATAAAATATCGTGTTGCCAGTGCTCTGCTAAAAAGTCGATGAACGCTCTCACCACATTTTGTTGGAAGTTACGCGATAAATACACCGCCCATAAGTGAGAGCCCATAGTAGTATGCTCTGGCAGTACTTTTACAAGCTCACCCGATGCCAAATAGTCATTGGCGAGATCGCATGGTAGGTGAGCCACCCCGATTCCTTGTTTTGCTGCTTTTAGAAGCACCCCCATATCGTTGGCAACAATGTTGCCCTTCACGGTCACTTTTTGTGTGTTGTCGCCGTGTTGAAATTGCCAAATAGTGTGTTTGTTATGAACAAGGCAATTGTGAACAGATAAGTCACTCGGCTCAAAAATCTGTGGGTGCACAGCTAAATAATCGTTAGAGGCACATACGGCGGTTGCGATATACATTAGCTTACGGGCAATAAGACCTTCATCGGGCTGGTGGATGTAACGCAAAGCGATATCAACGCGGTCATCAACCAGCTGCGATAAACTATCTGAAAGTAACAGTTCAAAGCGCGTCTGCGGGTGGCGTTTGGTAAACTCTTCGATGGCATCAAATAGCTTATGTTGGCCAAGCCCAATCGGGGAGGCAACGCGAATGGTACCTACCAATTCGTTGTTATGACTGTGTGCTCGGCTTTGTAAATCAGACACTTGATTTAATATTTGCTGGCAATAGCTAAGGGCTTCTTCGCCTTGAAGGGTCAAACTTACTTTGCGTGTTGTGCGATGAAACAACCTTAAATTTAGCCACTTTTCAATGTCTTGAATATGCCTAGAAACTTGTAATCGGCTTAAACCTAAATTCTCTGCAGCCTGAGTAAAACTGCCTGTACGGGCAACTTCGACAAAGCTAGTAATTGAAGTGAGTTTATCCATTGGTATCTTAAAATGAAACAATGTGTATCTATATAGTGTATTTATCAGTAATTGGTGAACAAGTAAACTGCAATCATTGAAACAAACAACGGAGAATTCCTCATGAAATTAGCAGTTATTGGCGCAACAGGTTGGATTGGCAGCCACATTACTTCAGAAGCAATCGCACGTGGTCATCAAGTTAATGCATTAGTTAGAGACGCAAGTAAAGTAACCCAAGATAACGTCACTGTGACTGAATTTGATTTAACTAAAGACGATATCGCAACTGCAGCTGCAGGTAGTGATGTTGTTATTGCGGCAATTGGTGGTCGTGCTTTAGGTAACCATGAAATTGTTGCAAACACGGCAAAGCAATTACTAAACTCGCTTGCAGGTACTGGCACACGCATTTTATGGGTGGGCGGTGCAGGTAGCTTAGAAGTGGCACCCGGTGTAACTCTGGTATCAAGCCCAGATTTTCCTGCTGAATACAAAGCAGAAGCCATTGCTCAAGGTGAGGCACTTGATGTATTTAGAGCATCAGCAGCAGATACAGCTTGGACTTTTGTATCACCGGCAGCGGTCATTTACCCTGGGGAGTCAGAAGGCCCGTACCGTGTTGGTGGCGACAGCTTCTTTACTGATGCAAATGGCGAAAGCAAAATATCAGTTACTGATTATGCTAAAGCGATGCTTGATGAAGCACAGTCGGCAGCGCATTTAAATCAACGTATTAGTATTGCTTACTAATAGCGAGCCTTTATTCAGGCTCATAAAATGGTATTCTTAAGAGACGTGTTAAGTTACCTGTTTAATTTATGAGCCTGTTATTTTCTATTGCACTTGCAACCATTCCTGCTTTACCTGAACCCGTCGCAAACAATGCTGTCGCCAAAGTTGTTATTGATGAACAAGCCTACTTCCTAAGCTTTATGGGCTTGAGCTCAGGCAAGGCACATACCGATGTTCATAATAAAGTGTGGGTCCTTAAAGTGGGCGACAACGCGTGGCAAGCGGCTAAAGCTGTGCCAAGTACATTGCCCCTTACTGGTCGTTTGGCGAGTACCGCAGTGGGTGTGGGTAAGCATGCCTATGTATTTGGTGGGTATACCGTTAGCGCCGATCATCAAGAAATCTCTACACCCGATGTATATCGCTATGATGTGCTCTCTAATTCATATACGCAACTTGCCAGTATGCCTGTTCCGGTGGATGACAGTGTGGCACTTAAGTACCAGCAGCGTTATATCTATTTGGTCAGTGGTTGGCATAACGATGGTAATGTTAACTTAGTACAAGTGTATGATACGCAAACAGATACTTGGCAACAGGCTTCGCCGTTTTTAGGTCAACCGGTGTTTGGCCAAGCAGCGGCAATTAGTGGAAACACTCTATTGGTGTGTGATGGCGTTAAAACACAGGCGAATGCTGATAAGCGCCGCTCTTTTGCTGCGGTTGCACAGTGTTTAAAAGGCACGATTGATGCTGATAACCCATTAAAAATAGATTGGCGTACCGTGCCGCACCCTACAGGTGTTGCCCATTACCGTATGGCAGCAACCAGTTTTAATGGCGATATTTATATGATGGGCGGCTCTGGTAACCCATATAACTACAATGGCATGGGATACGATGGCAAACCAGCACCAGCGAGTGATCATGTTTGGCGCTTTGATGTTGACAAAAACACCTGGCAGGTGATGCCAAAAGCCGATACCGCGAGTATGGATCATCGAGGTTTATTAGAGCACCAAGGAAGTTTGTATCGTCTGGGTGGTATGGACAATAATCAACAAGTGACAGCCGATGCCCTTGGTTACAAGGTAAAGTTATCTCTATGAATACACTCTATATTACTGGAGCGGGAGTGAGTGCCGCTAGCGGTATACCAACCTTTCGTGGTGAAGATGGTTATTGGACCATTGGTAGCAAAAATTATACGCCGATGGAAATGGCAACCCGTGCTATGTACCAAAACAACCCTCGCGAATTTTTAGCTTGGTATTATCATCGTTTTGCAACCTATCGCCATCACGGCCCTAATGAGGTGCATCATTGGTTGAGTGATAAAAATCTCATTACGCAAAATATCGATGGCCTTGATGGCAAAGCGGGAAACACTGATTTTATTGCTATTCATGGTCGCTTAGATCAAATGACACTGTTTCACCATCAAGGTGACGATGTGATGGCTTTTAACGCACCGTGGGATAAAGTCAACGAAGACAACCTCCACCACTCCTTGCTTGAGGTGTTCAATATTAATAATGAAAGCCCCAAGCTAAACGAATCGTTTAAGCCGTACGTGTTGTTATTTGACGAATACTACACTGAGCTTTATCGAATCTCTGAGGCGCAACAGCGTATGCTCGATGCCGATAAAATCGTCTTTATCGGCACCTCGTTTAGCGTCAACATTACGCAAATGGCACTCGATATTGCACGCAGTCAAGGCACGCCAATTGAAGTAGTAGACCCAGATCCTACTCATGTATTTCATCCTAATGTGACATACCACAAGATGACAGCGCTTGAGTATGTTCAGCAGCAATGATAAAAATAAGGCGCTTATTAAGCGCCTTATTTAATTATTACTTTTCAGCTTTTGTTGCTGTGATGTTTAACCGCGCTTGTAAGGGGTCCGGTAAAAACTCTGCAGTCCCTGACTTACTCATTTGCAGTATAAAAGATTCATCATTTTGATATGCTTGCCAAGTCGGTAAACCTGGGCCATTTGGCGTGCCTAATTTAATAAAGTTCGTCACATAACGGTGCATTATTTTAGCGGCTTGCTTATCTTGCTCAGTGGTAACGTGCCCATATTTAGCAGCCACAGTATTAAAGAAGTACGGAATTTCGCTGGCGTGCTCTGCACCAGGTTTATCTAAAGTTTGCGCCACATAACCAAATCGATACAAAAAGGCATCATTACCCATATCTGTCACACGCTTTGCAACGAACCTTGCTGGCTCTTGCATTAAAGCGTCTTGACCAACTTGGTAATTAAGTAAGGGTAAAGGCATTTGGTCATTTGCATCGTAAGTCATTTTTGCTTGTGTACTGTGCGGGGCAAAACTTGCGAATAGCGCCTCTTTAGAGGCAAAATTAGCAAAGCCTAAATCCATATCTGTTGTGCCAACCATAGTCGCGACATGGCTAAATGTGCCTTTACTCAAGCGCGCTTCAGTCGCCGAATTGATAATAGTGCCATCAATAATTGGCCCGCCAACGTACGTAGACTCATCATTATTTTGTCGATTTAATGTGCTCAAATTTAGGTTATCAACCACGTCTTCGGCAGATAACTCACGTAGTGCAGCAAGGGCATTTTCATCACTGCCTAAAATGGTGTGTTGTTTAGCAAAGTTTTCGCCAATTTTTTCGGCGCTTAATACGGTGTCGTCATCACTATTAAGTGGCAACTGCTTAAATAGCTCTCGTCCGCCCGCTGACATAATAATCGCTCGCTGGAATAAGCCATTAGCTGCAGGGGTTTGCATCATCGCATGTACCGATGCGCCTCCTGCAGATTCACCCATGAGTGTCACTTTTGCAGCATCACCACCAAATTGAGCGATATTTTGTTTCACCCATTCAAGTGCCGCAATTTGATCCATTAAAGCGTAGTTGCCAAGCGCATCGTTCTCAAAACGACTCAGAGCAGGGTGCGCAAAAAAGCCAAATCGGCCTAAGCGATAATTAAAGCTAACAAAAATAACCCCTTGTTTAGCAAAGCTCTCACCTGAATAAACAGCAGGTGATGCGCCACCATTTACAAAACCACCCCCGTGTATCCACACCACAACAGGGTAAGGAGTATCGCTGGGTTTAGTGGGTTTAAATACATTTAAATAAAGGCAATCTTCCGAAGGGGTTGTTGTCAGCGGTGCTGCATCGGCTGCAAACGGCTTTTGCATACAGTCAGGCGCGTAATCGTTAAGTACTTTTACATCTTGCCACTTGGGCACAGGTTGCGGCGCTCGCCAGCGTAACTCTCCCACCGGAGCTGCAGCATACGGAATGCCTTTATAGGCAATAAAACGTCCTTCTTTTTGCCCTTGGATAAGCCCGCCGGTGACGGCAATTTGATCTGATTGAGGTTGTTCTTGGCAACCTTGCAAAAATACAGCAGAGCCTAATAGAAAAGATGAGTAAAAAATCGATTTGAGAATACGCGATGTCATAACAAAGCCTAGGCTGTTTGGGTAAGGCTTATAATATTAACATATTCAGATAGTAACAACGAGAAAACCAGCATAGCTACAAGGGGAGGCTATGCTGGTTTTAGTATTTGGCTAATAAAGAGTTTTCCTGTCATTAAATCGTTACAAAAAGGCTCTAAAAATCTGCAGCTCAATAACTCAAGGATCTGTGTAATACTTATTAGTGCAAAAAATTGCTAATGTAAAAGGAGTGCATTCTCATTTTAAGGTATATATGTTAGATAAAGTTTTGCATGATTTTTTAGTCATTTGGGCAACAATAGACCCTATCGGCACAATGGCGTTGTTTGCTGCTTTAACAGCTAAATTGCCTGCCGATAGGCGGCGAAAGACTGCTTTTAAAACGGTGGGTTATGCTGCCATTGTATTAATTGGAGCGATTGTCATAGGGCAGTTGCTGTTAACTGCAATGGGTATTAGTTTGTTGTCGTTCCAAGTTGCTGGTGGCATTATTTTATTTCTGTTCGGTCTACAAATGATTTTTGCTGAGGAGGCCCAGCAAGGTGATGTTGAGTCACAGCACGATATTTCTGTATTCCCTTTAGCAATTCCCGCAACAGCATCGCCGGGTGCAATTTTAGCGGTTATTCTAATTACCGATAACCATATTTATAGCGTTCAGGAACAAGTAATTTCGGCAATAACAATGCTGGTAGTGTTATTGATCACTTTATTATTGCTGTTATTAAGTGAGCGAATTTTGAAAGTTATTGGGGTTGGCGGTGCATCGATACTAACGCGAATTATGGGGTTAATTTTAGCTGCATTATCTGTTGAGTTTGTGATGGAAGCACTAGGAGTCGCTAAATGGGTGGCCAATAATTAAAAAGCCCGCAGTGCGGGCTTTTTAATGGGGTATGCCAATATTATTCAGAAACAGTGAAAGACACGTCTAAGTCTTCACCCGATGTTACTGTAATTGGTTTTACTTGATAAAGCGTAAATGCTTCGTCTTGCGTTTCAGCGTCATCAATATGCGCTGCACAGGTATAAGCAAGTTGATAGTCACCTGGTTGAATGAACGCAAGTTCAAATTCGAATTGGTTATCTTCGCTATCGAACACAACATCTGCCGTTGCAAGAGGTGCATCTAATGGTGTTTCATCTTCGTTAACTTCATAATTGTCCATTGGCATTTCAACATCGCTGCTATATAGGTAAACAGCATGACCGAATGAGCCATCTTCGAGTGCGATATCGATATTATCTGTTTCACAGTTTGCGATGAGTACGTCGCTAACTGTGCCTTCGATATCTTCAGATTCAGCAAGGTTTTCTAAGCGAACACCGCGTGGTTTTAAGAAGATCTCATCATTATTTTGTGGATCAACTAATGACTTTTTAAGGTCAAATTCAATAACAAAGTCGTTACCAGCTTGGTTTAGGGTAAAGCCATCAAGTTGAATTTCACCGATACCATCGTTGCCTTTACGTTTAACAACCAGTGGTGCAATGCTGTCATCTTCGTAAACAACATGCGAAGTCATGGTTAAATCGTTTGTGTCACCATTGATCACATCTGCACGGATCCATTGATATTCGCCAGCAGGCACTTCTTCATCTTCTAATAAAGAAAATACATCATCACCTGTATAGTCTAATAAGTTAACCATTTCGGGCATGGTTTCATCATCATCTTCACGGGTCTCAAACGTGAATTCTTCACCACCTTGGGTTTTCAATGTGATTGAATCAAACACAACATTTACAGCTTTTAAACCTGTCACTGGTGCATCAGACACACCTAATGTGAACTGTGCAGTTTGCGGCTGAGGATCAACCGAGTCGTTCTTGTCGTTATCTGAGCCACAACCAACAAGTGCAAATAAAACGGCGCTGCTAAGTAATGTAGTTTTAAAGTTCATCATTTCTTCCCTTTGTGTTCTAAAAGTTTATTAGCAGTGTAATAACTAAAACTTAATGTAACTTGAATTGCTAATAGTAAGTTTCGATTAACACCTTTGTACCTTTTATGTAACAAGCTGAAAGTCAGAATAAAAAATAACTGCAAATTTAGAATGCTTTTAAGGTAAATCCATTTTTCTTCCACATTTTGCTGACACCATGACAAAAAATAAGAACCTAGGAACGAAAATGAAGGTTATTGACTTGGAAAAGCGCTTTGAGCTTATGAGCTGGGCATTATTAAGTGCAGTAAATATGCTTTTACTAGTGGGGTTTATGAATAGTAAATCGGAGGTAAGTAATTTACTTTTTAGTTTTTTGTTGTGCTCTGTTTCATTACTATTAGCTGTACTTGTATTTAATTCAAAACGCAATTTAACGGTATGCCGCCACGGTGTGCATTACCGCAACTTATTCGGGCAATGCCGCCATATGCATGCAAGACAAGTGCAATTTATTCACCATTACTCGTTTTTTGGTTTGCGATTAGTGCTTGTTATGGGCGAAAAATATATTTGCTTTGCGCCGTTTTACAGCCTTAATGACAAACACCAACAACGCTTAAAGCGCTACGATAACGATTTGTTTGATTGGTTAAAGAACTTACAAAAGACCAATGACTTTTGTTAAGCAGGCACATTTACCTGCTTAACCATGGCGCTAGATATTAGGTTTTATAACGACTTACATTTTGTTCTAACTGAGTTGCTGTGCCTGTCAGCTCGTGCATGTACGATGTGGCTACATCGGTATCATTGGCGGTTTTATTCGCAATATCGACAATGGTCGTCATGTTTTGGTTAATCGCTTCAGACACTGATGTTTGCTCTTCAGCAGCTGTGGCTATTTGTGCATTTTGTGACGTGATAGTGTTAACCGAAAGCAATACTTCATTGAGTGCTTTTTCGACTTCGCCCGCTTCATTAACACTGGTTGCACTGCCTGATTTGATTGACTGCATAATGTTATTTACAGTTGTTGTTCCTTGTTGTACTTGCTCAATCATCGCCTCTATTTCATGAGTGCTATCTTGCGTGCGTTTTGCAAGCGTTCGCACTTCATCAGCCACCACCGCAAAGCCACGACCCGCTTCACCAGCTCGGGCAGATTCAATTGCCGCATTTAGTGCTAGTAGGTTTGTTTGCTCGGCAATGTTTCTGATCACATCAAGCACACTACCAATTTGACTCGATTGTTGATTAAGCTGATCGACCGCATTCGCCCCTTCATCAACTTGTTTAGCGAGGCCGTTAATCACCTTTATGGCAATGAGCAACTGGTTGTTAGCCTGTTTGACTAAATGATCGGCATGCTCAGCAGCCGTTGAGGCCTCTTGCGCACTGCGTGCAACTTCCATTGACGCCGCCGACATTTCGTTTATTGCGGTTGCAACTTGTTCACTTTCTTCATGTTGGCGATTAATACCTGCGTGCATATTGGCAAGTAGCTCGTTGAGCTTATGTGACGCTTGATTCATCGATTGCGATGATTGGCGAATATCAATAACCATTTTACCAACGTCATCGGCAAAGCGGTTAAATGAACTGCCAAGCTTGCCCAGTTCATCGTCTCGTTTCACCATTAAACGTTGGGTTAAATCACCATCACCTTGTGATATATCGTTCATTGCTAGTACGGTTGTGTGCAAAGGGCTAGTAATACTGCGCGATACCACCACTGCAATAGCTGCGGTAATTGCGACAGCAAATACAGAAGCGATGATGGTGTTTATAAAGGCATTATCGATACCTTCATTAACGCGTTGTTCTGTCGCTGCGACTTGTTGCTCAAGACCACTGATCCAAAAACCTGTTCCTAGCACCCAATTCCATTTTGGTACCAAAGCGGCATAGCCGAGCTTAGGATTCACACTGCCATTGGTATTTTTCCAAGAATACTGCACATAACCACCGCCGTTCTTTGCAGCATCAATCAGTTCTCGAATGAGATAAACCCCATTAGGATCTTTGAAATCATAAAGGTTTTTACCCTCAAGAGAGGTGTTAACCCCATGGGCAATGTTGACACCTTTTACATCATAAACAAACACATAGCCAGTATCGCCAGCATCATCAAAACGCAAATTACGTAAAATGCTTTTTGCTTGGTTTTGTAGTTGCTCAGTATTAGAGCCATCATCTTGTGCGATGAGGTTAGCAATCGAGCTCATGGCAATTTTTTGGTAATTGCTAACTTCAGACTTACGGTCGTTTTCCATTTGTGTTGCAAAACTTTCAACGGTTTGTGCACCACTGTGTTTTGATTGCACATAGTTGTAGAGTGTCAGCATAATTGCAATGAGTAGGGGGGGAAGTAGGGCTAGAAAGAGTACCCGTTGCTGTATTGATAGCGCCATTTATCGCTCCTAATAAAAATCCGCAGTACTAGTTTAGTACTTTTAAAAAGTTTTATTAGTCGACTTTATGGTTAGATCGATAGGCTATTGAAGCTGGTTTATGCGACTTGTTTATAAAAATACACTGTTGCATCAAATTCACCGGAGGAACTTTTCGCAAATCCAGGAATAGTGCCAGCTTCAATATAATCGAGTTTACGATACAAATATGAGGCAGTGTCACCTTGGCGGGTATCAAGTAATAGTAATTGAATACCTAAAATACGCGCGTCGGTCTCTAAGCTATTCATCAATTGTTTTGCAATTCCTTGGCCTTGATATTCGCTGTGCACCATGAGCTTTTCTACTTCACCGCGGTGAGCGCCATTAGCTTTGGCGCATAAAGAAAGCTGTACTGAACCAATCACCGTATCACCATTTAGGGCAAGGTAAAGCCTACGGTAAGGCGTTGCTAAATCTCTATCAACCCCTTGCCAGTAGTCGTGTGCTGACTGTAATGATAAAGGAGCAATAAAGCCAATTGACGCGCCACTGGCCACGCTATCAATCAGCAAATTATTGAGGGATTTCGACACCCCTTTTATAGAATGCACTGCTTTAATTTTCATTATTTATTCTTGTTGAAATGGATACACAGAACCTAAATTAAGTAAGCTGGTTAGCTCATCAAGTGCCTGATAGCTTTCGGTTAAAAGCATCGGATCGGCAAAGTCATCACTACTTAACGAGTCACGATAATGCTTATTCGCCCAATTTACTAGTTGGGTATATTTTTCTTCGCTGAATCGTACTGCCGGATTAACCGCGGCTAGTTCGTCAGTATTGAGTGCAACACGCAAGCGTAAACAAGCAGGGCCACCGCCATTTTGCATGCTTTGGCGCAAGTCAAAAAAGCGCACTTGCTGAACAGGGTTATCAGCCAAAATCATTTCTTGAATGTAATCGTGAACAGCTTGATTGTGCTGACACTCTTTAGGGGCAACCAGTATCATGCTGTCATCACTTAAGGTAATTAATTGGCTATTAAATAAATAGCTGCTTACAGCATCTGTAATGCTCACTTTATTGGTTGGCACTTCAATAATATGTAGCGGCTTGTTGCCAAGGTAGGCTTGTTTAATTTGTTTCAGCGTATCTGCTTGGTGCAAAAAGGCTTGTTCGTGGCATAAAAGTACATTGCCATTGGCCACAGCGATCACATCGTTATGAAAGACACCTTGATCTATCACATCAGGATTTTGTTGAATAAATAACTGATTTTCTGGCTTTAGCTGATGCAAACGGGCAACTGCTTGCGAAGCCTCAAGAGATTGTCTTGCAGGAAATTTAACAGGTTTTGGTAAGGCGCTATTAAAACTACTTGCCCCATAAACAAAGATCTCAAGCCCTGTATCTGCATGGCTGTCGCATAATCGATTATGATTTGCGGCGCCTTCATCACCAAAAAAGCCTTGAGCAGGTAAATGCGTATGATGGCTAAAGTAACGCTCATCGTTAAACATGGCTTTTAATAATGCTGTAGTTGTAACGGGTTCTAGCGAGCGGTGAAACTTATTATTTAAGTTAGCAGCCGTAAAGTGTACTTTGCCATCAAGGGTATCGGCTGAAGGCGAGATAGTGCCAGCATTGGCTGTCCACATGGCCGATGCACTGTAACAAGCTCGCAGTAAAACTGGGTCGGCTTTAAATGCTTTTTCAATAATCTGGCTATCGCTGCCTGTAAAGCCCAGTCGTTTTAGTACGCTAATGTCGGGGCGAGCATGAGGTGCAAAGATACCTTGCTCTAGTCCTAACTCGTGCATCGCCCTCATTTTTTCAAGGCCTTGTAGTACAGCCTCTTTAGGGTTTGAATGTGAAGAGGCGTGACTTAGTGAAGCGACATTGCCATACGATAATCCCGCGTAATTATGGGTAGGCCCCACTAAGCCATCAAAATTAACTTCTACTGCGTGCATACTTAATCCATCATTATTGTGCATGTATTTTAACCATACAGAAGTTATTTAGCTGAAGCCAGCTAACTCTAATTCGACATGACGCAAACTTTGTTGAAGGCGTTTCTGAGTAGCAATTAAATACGCTTTTTGTTTGTTCTGTTTAACTTGTTGCTGTCGTGCAGCTTTATATAACACACGCTTAGGAATGTGGTACTGCTCAGACGCTTCGGTGATTGTCAGTTGGTGCACCGAAATTTTTTTTAGCGCTTCAATAAATGCAGGATCATTATTTAACATAGCGACGCTCCAAATCAGCAACATTATGCGGATCGTTTGCTTCATGTATATGCCATGTGCTGATGTCTAATCGCCAAAGTAGATAAAGAGTGTGAAAGAAGTTAGTCACGTTAGTCTCCTTGTTAGTGCCAGTTCATACTCACTATTGGAAGATCTGTGCCAAACCTTTATTAAATTTATATGCGTTAAAAATCAATAATTTAACTCATGGTGGTTTGGGTGTCCCTAAAATCAGGCACTAAAATAGTGAAAGGCAAATGCAGTAATGCACTTTAATGATGCGTGCTTTTATTGTTGAACGAGGAAATACGCGATGTGAAATCGCTGCTACCTACTCGTATCTATTTCTCGTAGGAATGACTTTAGTCATGAATAATTAACCACCACACAAAAGTAAAACCTTGGCCGTAGGCGTGAAACTTGTTTCGCGCGCCAAGCAAGCGTGACGCCTACAGGTAGCAGCGGCTTTATGCCGCGATATTGGTTAGGTAGGGGCGATACGAGAATAAAACGCGATGTGAAATCGCTGCTACGTGCTCGCCCCTCACATCTCGTAACTTGAATCTTAATTTTTTGTTTCGCGCGCCAAGCAAGCGTGACGCCTACAGGTAGTAGCGGCTTTATTCCGCGACATGGGTGAGGTCGGTGCGATACGAGAATAAAACGCAATATGAAATCGCTGCTACATGCTCGCATCTCGTATCTCGAAACTCGTACCTCGTAACTTTCCCTTCGTTACTCAAACCCTTCCAACACAAGCTTTCCGCGAGCTTTGTGAGATTCTAAAATCCCATGGGCTTTAATAAGGTTTGCTACGTTTATCTTACCTAAATGCTCACCCAATGTTGTTTTAATTGTGCCGTTATCAACCAAGGTGGCAAGTTCTGATAGAAGCTGATGCTGGGCAATCATATCCTCTGTTTGGAACATTGAGCGGGTATACATAAACTCCCAATGCAACGAAATACTTTTACGCTTTAACTTCAAAATATCAAAGCTTGCAGGGTCGTCGATCAGTGCCAATTTACCTTGTGGCTTGATCACTTCCATAATGCTATCAAGGTGTTGGTCGGTGTGCGTTAAGCTCACTACGTAATCAAATTCATTCAGGTCGGCCGCAAGACGTTGCTCGTTAAGGTTTTTGCTATGATCAAGCACATGATCAACACCTAAACCTTTAAGCCAGTTGGCGCTTTCTTCTCGTGCGGCGGTACCAACAACGGTTAAATTGGTAAGCTGTTTGGCAAGCTGCACTAAAATTGAGCCTACACCACCTGCGGCACCTATTACTAATACAGAGGCTGGCTTATTGTTCTTTGTCTTTTCGATCTGTAAGCGGTCAAACAATAGCTCCCATGCCGTAATACTTGTTAAGGGCAGGGCGGCTGCTTCACTATTACTCAGGCTTGTTGGTGCAAGACCGACAATGCGTTCATCAACAAGTTGCAACTCAGCATTACTGCCTTGGCGCGTTAAGTCGCCAGCATAAAACACACGGTCACCGACATTAAATAACGATACTTTGTCACCAACGGCTTTAACCGTCCCCACGGCGTCCCAGCCAATAACTTTGTAGCCATTGTCTGGTGAAACATTAGCGCGAATTTTAGTATCTACAGGGTTTACTGAGATTGCTTCTACGGCGACAAGAATGTCGTGACCTGTCGCAACGGGATCAGCTAATTCAATCGCTTGTAGTGATGAGTCAGATAACGTTGGGGTTGCTGTAGTGTATCCAAATGCTTTCATAATGGTGTCCGTATTGATGAGTTTTAAACACTATAGCGTATAGAATTATATTAAAAAGAGGTGTAATCCAAATTCACTTTCAAATAATTTTTGTTAATTAAGGTCACTATTTACTAAATCGAGTAATTCAATTAGTTGCAGTGCTTGTTGTTCGTTAATGCTCGGGAAGCGACAACGAATTTGCGACGGTATCTCAGCGGCTTGATCTTGCATCGCCTTGCCTTTGGCTTCGAGCTGCACGAGTCGTTTGCGTTTATCATGGCTATCCTTAGTGATTGACAACAATGCTTTATCGCTCATTTTTTTCAAAATTTGCGTCATCGCACCGCCATCTATGGCGGTTTTTTCAAGTAACTCAGCAATACTGATCTGATCTTTTTCCCACAGCGCCATCATAACTACGTACTGTGGGTAGGTTAAATCTAATTGATTGAGAGAATCTCGATACGCACGGGCAATCCCATTCGATGCCATATACAAGCGGTGGCATAGCTGGTTATCTAATTTTAGTTGTGGGTATTTCATGCACGATCCTCAAAATTCAACACGAGTATTTTAATTTGCATGCAAAGTATTTGCAATCCCGAAAAAGCTGATCTAATATACTTTGCATGCAAAATATATTTTCACTCAATTAGGAGAGTAATCATGAAAGAACTACAAAGCGTCGCATACACAGCAAAAGCAACAGCAACAGGTGGCCGTGAAGGCACAGCAAAATCAGACGATGGTCGTTTAGATGTGGCACTATCAACTCCTAAAGGGTTAGGTGGTGATGATGGTCAAGGTACAAACCCTGAGCAGTTATTTGCAGCTGGTTACGCGGCTTGTTTTATCGGCGCATTAAAGTTAGTGGCAGGCCAAGCAAAAATTAAATTACCAGCAGATACCCACATTAACTCTGAAGTATCAATTGGTCCTATCGAAGGTGGCTTTGGTATTGCAGTTAAGCTTGCGGTATCGGTAGGTGATCTTGATAAAGACACCGCTCTTGCACTGGTTAATAAAGCGCACGAAGTATGCCCATACTCAAACGCAACACGCGGTAACATTGCTGTAGAGTTATCAGTGATCTAATCGCTATTTACCAAAATAGGCCGTGCTTTATACACGGCTTTTTTGTTTTTCAGCAATCGATTTTGCTAAATCGCCTGAACCAGTAAGTGCTGATACTAGACCTTCGCGTGGTTCACTAAATTGTATTGGCTTTATCTTGCTTGCTCGGGCTGCATCGAATACCGGTATTTGGCTCATTGCGTATTCCGACAATGCGGTAATGGTTAATGATGGGTTTACCCCTAAATTTCCGGGTATGATTGAGCCGTCAATAACACGTAGGTTTTGATAGCCGAACACTTCACCTGAGCTATCAACAACGCCGTTAGAGGCATCAGTGCCCATGGCGACTCCACTCATTATATGCGCCGTCATTGGGGCACCAAAGAGCACTTCAGTTAAGGCTGAACCGGGCACGCCACCGAGTTTTTCGGCGTAGAGTTTGGTTGCTTCTTCTGCTTTTGGAAAACTAACGCTAAGCGGCGTGTCATTGTCTTTTTGCACCGCAGTAATGCTGTTCTTAAATAACCGATACCACTTGCGTCGCCATTCAAGGTGAATAAACGCCTCGGATTTTTGCATCACCAAAAATACAATTGAGCTGCGGGCTTTGCCTTTTGGCCGCAATACTTTAGCTGTTTTTATTGGATGGCGCAGTGTATTCACTAAAAACTTAGCAATACGCTTGAGGCCTTTGCCTGTCACCATAGGAACGTAAGGTAAATATAGCCATGTGCCATCAGCGCCTTCTCTAAACCGGCAAATTTCAATGTTGGTGTCTTTGTCGACCGAAATAAATGAGCTGATCGCAACGCCATCATCAACTTTTTTAGTGGTATTGTTCGCGGTGGTGAGGGTTTCTGAGTTAGTGCGAATTTGCTGGCCTAGCCAAGCTGAAATATTGGGCAGTGTTTTGTCTTTATCGCGCATTTTTAAAAGCAAAGGCACGGTGCCCATGACCCCTGCGCTTAGCACGACGCCCCGTGTTGTCAGCGTATAAATATGGCTATTGCGATGGCTGGTATCTTTAATTTTAATTTTGTATCCGGCGCTGCCATCTGCATTAAGCGGGATGATTTTGATTACTTCAGAGCTAGGTCTTATTTCTACACCGTTGCGTTCGGCAAAGTACAGGTAATTTTTCATTAAAGTATTTTTGGCATTATGGCGACAACCAATCATGCAGCTACCACAGTAATGGCAGGTATTTCGCCTCGGACCATCGCCATTAAAGTATGGGTCGGGTAGCTCTTTTTTATAGGCTTCGCCGGGTTTTGCAAAAAGCACCCCGGTGTTCACGGTTTTGAATGAGTCGCCTTGCCCCATCTGATCAGCAATGTCTTTTAGTGTGTGATCGGCAACATTGGTATAGGTATTTTTGGCGCTACCTAACATGCGCTGTGCAAGGCCATAGTAGGGCAGGAGGCTGTCTTTCCAGTCTGATTTTATCCGTGTCCAAGCAGGAGATTGAAAGACTTCATCATCAGGAATAAGGTGCACATTGGCATAAATTTGTGAGCCACCGCCAACACCAACGCCATGTAACACTGCGACTTTGCTGGTAAACGAAAATTGAATGCAGCCTTTAAGGCCAATTTCTGGCTGCCACATATAGTTTTTGATATCTAGGTTGGTCTTTGGAAACTCTTTATCTTCGCGGCGAAGACCTTTTTCAAGTACTAAAACCCGGTTACCTTTTTCGCTTAGGCGAAGCGCACTCACAGAGCCACCAAATCCCGAGCCTATAATAATTTGGTCAAAATCAAATGTGTGTTGCTGCATTGTTTTCGCCTATTGGTGTTTATTATTAATTTAGCTGATTATTAACTTACTTTTTAATTATTAGAAATCATACTTTTTTTATATTTATCCTAATGAAACCAGTCAAATGGTCTAAACTAAAGGTGATTTATAATAGTAGCAGGAAGAATCAATGCGGCAGTTAGCGTTAGCGAAAAAGTTGTTATGGCTTACAGTTGGAAGCATTTTCATAACCGTTTTTGTTTTATCAAGTGTTTTATGGTGGCAATTATCGAGCAGTAACCAAGATTTAGCTGCGCAATCAGAAAAGCTGATTGTCGCCGAAGTTGAAGAAAAGCTAGCCTCAAATGCCGTAGCGTATGGTGAACAAGTTGCAGGTTTCATAAACGAAGCCTATCGAGTACCTTACTCATTTGCAGCAATCTTAGGGGATCACGATGCAGCAGGCACCTTAACTCGAGATGCGGTGGTTGAGTTAAATCGCTCTTTGCTACAAAAAAATACTATTCTTTCATCTATTTATTCGCAATTTGAAGCAAATGCGTTTGATGGCCGAGATGCTAATTTTATTAGTGGATATGATCACTCAGTTGCTGGTGTAGGTACTTTAGAAATCTACTTTACTCGTAATAGAGATGGCAGCATAGAACAGCAGGCAGTTGACGATGCGGCTGAAAAATATGTGGATACGCTCAATGAATTTGGTCAGCGTGAAGCTGAGTGGTACTTGTGTGTAAAAGACACCAAAGTGCCATGTATTATGGAACCCTACTTATACGAAATCACCCCTGGTTATTCTGAAATGATGACCTCTTTAACTGTGCCCATTCTTCGTGATAACGAATTTATTGGTGTTGCCGGGGTTGATTTAACATTGCCTGTATTTCAAAGCATGACCGAGCAACTCTCAAAAGAATTGTATAACGGCAAAGCCCGAGTCACTTTATTAAGCTCACTCGATTTAGTGGTTGGTAGCAGCCATTACAAAGATAAGCTTGGCAGACCGTTGAAAGAGGCGGTGGCTAAAAGCACTTTAGACAATTACGTAAAAGCGAAAAAGCAAAGTGGTGTATTTAAAGTCGGTGATGAGTATTTAGTTAACTACCCAATTACCATAAAGCTTGCAAAAACACAGTGGAACTTACTGATTGAAGTACCCGCCGAGCTTGCCCTTGAAGGGCCTCAAGCGCTAGCAAATAGCATGAGTGAAAATGCCAATACACTAGGTGGTTTGATTTTGGTGACGGGTATTATTATTGCTGGTGCAGCCTTTGTGATCATGACCTTAGTGATCCGTACAATTGTGGCACCATTACAGCAGATTCAAAAGCGCGTTGATAACCTTGCTAGTGCTGAAGGTGACTTAACTCAGACCTTACATGTTGATACTCACGCTGAGCTAATCGCATTAGCAACTGGCTTTAATGCTTTTCTTGCTAAATTGCGCGATTTAATTGGTGAGCTTAAGAATGTATCAACGCAAACCAAAGAGCAGGCTCACCTAGCGACTAGTGTTGCCGTTGATACTAAGCACAACGTTCAAGCTCAATTCCAAGAAATTGAGAGCGTAGTGACCGCTATGAACGAAATGAGCGCAACAGCCCTTGAAGTTGCAAGAGCCTCAGAGCAGTCAGCGCAACAAGCCGATGAAATAAATGGTTTAGTTGTTAGCAGTGAATCGAGCTTGTCGTCTGCGGTTACCCAAGTTAAAACCATGTCGGACGAAATTAAAGAGGCTAATCAAGCGGTCGAAAAAGTTGCGGCACGCAGTAACGACATTACACAAATTTTAGACGTGATCCGAACGATTGCAGAGCAAACAAACTTACTTGCACTGAATGCGGCAATTGAAGCAGCAAGGGCTGGTGAACAAGGTCGTGGCTTTGCGGTGGTGGCTGATGAAGTAAGGGCTCTTGCTTCAAAAACGCGTTCATCAACCGATGACATCAGTGGTTTAATTGACAGCTTACAGCTAGAAGTAGGTAATGCGTCTAAGGTTATTGAACAAGGTGTTGTGCGTGCACAGACCGCGGTAGATGAAACCTCAGTTGCATTTGATGCATTACACGAAGTTGTAGTTAAAGTAGACGAAATCACGCAACAAATTACCCACATCGCAACGGCTGCAGAAGAGCAAAGCTCGGTCACAGAAGAAATAAACCGCAACCTGACGTTAATTTCAGATGCCGCATCACAACTCGCTGAGCTATCTACCCAAGCCGGTGATGGTAGCCAAACTCTTAATGCACTTGTTGCACAACAAGATGATGAGTTGAATAAGTTAAAAACGAAATAGAGAGGGAGCTATAAGTTCTAGTTGCGAGATAAGAGATGCGAGAAAAACGCGATGTGAAATCGCTGCTACAAGCTCGCATCTTGTATCTATTTATCGTAAGAATGACTTTAGTCATGAATGATTAATCACCACACAAAAGTAAACCTTGGCCGTAGGCGTGAAACGTGTTTCGTGCGCCAAGCAAGCGTGACGCCTACAGGTCGCAGCGGCTTTATGCCGCGACGAAGGGTAAAAATATCGTTATGCGATGAAGTAATCGAATCTGAAATCGATTAAGGGTGGTTATACATCGCTCGTAATTGTTAGATATTTATTTTTACCAAAAGTAACGTAATAAATGGGTAAAAATAGACCCGATAGTAAGTTACTGCTCATAGTGTTCGAAACAGTTACTTTATTTGATTGAATATCTTTGACAGAAAGTTTAGGGCTAGAGCACCAATCAATGGAGAACCAGATAAATCTAGCGTCGTCAGGTATTGTGTAGTTGGTCAAAGAGTTGGGTTTGATTTTTCCGATCTTTTTATAATCGGCCCATAAAGTGTAATCTCTAATTTTATCATGATGTTGTTTTGGTCTGGTTACTTCAATTTCCATTTGAACCTCACTAGGATAGTAATTCCATTAAACTTAACGGGCTTATAGCTCGTTTTCTTCCATATTCAGTGTATTTTTATCAGAGCCGTTAATTAATTACTAGTCGTATAGTGCAAAGAAACTTAAGCTCATGCTCGCACCTCGCACCTCGCACCTCGCACCTCGCACCTCGCACCTCGCACCTCGCACCTCGCATCTCGCACCTCGCACCTCATTTATCGTAGGAATGACTTTAGTCATGAATGATTAATCACCACACAAAAGTAAACCTTGGCCGTAGGCGTGAAGCGTGTTTCGTGCGCCAAGCAAGCGTGACGCTTGTCTTCTGTGACTTAACAACTTGATTGTCTGCTATTCATACAATTTATTAGACTAATAGTTAATGTGTTTGAAAAATAACCTTTAGCTTACTCTTTCAAAGCATTTTTTATAAATAAAGCTATTTATATCAATGTATTAAATTTATTTTCGGATGCTCTCAGTTTATTAAAAACACCTATTTTATAAATTCATACCCTACCTTTTGCCTAATCGTGTTTTACGTCAGGCTGCTTTACCCTAACTGCATAATAAAAACTCACACAATTTTTCAAGATAGGTAGTAGGAGAACTTATGAATAAGAAGCAACAAAGCTATCAAGATCTTCATAAACCCAGCAGTGAATTTTCGAGTCGTGACGAATACCTTGAACACGAATTACAAATTATGCAGCCTAAGCGTTGGCGTCCAAATTTACCATTTCGTGACTATCGGTTTGAATTAGAAGACTCTATCCCTGCCATGGCAGGGACCATAGGCAAGGTGGTCATGGTGGGTGCAATTGCTGCAACATTTGCAGCGCCATTGGGCTTAGGTGAAGGCTTTATTTTAGAAAACGTGCGTTATGAGCTGTTAATTGTATCGCTCTTCATTTTATTATTTTCGGGCTTCTTTTTACCAACAGCAAACTTAGCGGGTACGCATGGGCCGCTTATTCCTTTGATCCCGATAGTGGTGGCAGCGGGTGGTCACCCAATGGCCTTCGGTTTACTGATAGGGGCGTTTGGCTTATTACTGGCGCTTAGTAAAGGCGGGAGTTTACTGGCGGGTTTAACCAGCCGAGGCGTGTGTGGCGGTTTACTGCTTTACCTTGGCTTTATTGGTACGATTTCACAGGTTAAAAAGCTGTTTGCATGGGCTGAAGGCATTGATATGACCCATATTGCTTTCATTGTAATTTTATCGACTATCGTGTTGTACGCCTTACTTGAGCACTACAAAAAACGTTGGTTAGCCGTGCCATTAAGTTGCTTTCTTGGCGGTTTAATTGCATTTTTACTAGGGGCGCCGTTTGAGTTTAAAACAGCACCGGGTTTACCAAATATGAACCCAATGTATTGGTGGGGTGAAAATACCGGTTGGATGCTGGGATTACCAACCCTAGAGAGCTTTGTAGTGGTCTTGCCATTCGCGGTGCTTGCGGTTGCCATGTGGTCACCTGACTTTTTAGGACATCAAGTATTCCAAAAAATTAGTTACCCAGAACGCACTGAAAAAGTACAAATGAACATTGACGATACCATGTTTAGTGCTTCAATCCGCCAGACATTTGGTTCATTGTTAGGCGGCTCTAACTTTACCTCGTCATGGGGAACCTACATCGTGCCAGCAGCTATCGCTAAACGCCCAATTCCTGCGGGAGCGGTGTTAACAGCATTATTTTGTATCATTGCCAGTATTTGGGGCTACCCAATGGATTTAGCTATTTGGCAACCTGTGTTATGCGTCGCGCTAATAGTTGGTGTGTTTATCCCACTTCTTGAAGCTGGCATGGAAATGACCCGTGAAGGTAAAACTACGCAATCAGCTGCTATTGTGGTGTTTTCCTCGACCTTAGTGAACCCTGCATTTGGTTGGTCATTAACTATGTTGCTCGACAATTTGGGCTTAATTGGTTGTAAAGAGCGAAGCTCTGAGCTGTCTCCAATGAGCCGCTGGATTATTCCATTAGTGATGTTTGTTATCTTAACAAGCGTGATGGCAATAGTGGGGATGCTGCCAGGTATTCCGGCTTTAATGTCAGACTTTAGACATTGATATGTGAGGGTAAGGTGATAAACGCCTTACCCTTTAATAATTTTTTATAAGTGTGAACATCATACCAATAAGCTGCTCAGTCATCGGTTTCGACATTGGCCTGTGTAAATAACTTCTTAAGCCAGTAAATTGTATCTGAAATAAACGAGCATATTCTAGCGGACTATGAGTGTTGGGTAGTTCACCACGCTGTTGTGCAATATCAAATAGAGTCGATAAGTCGTGTTCAAACTGCTGCAAAAGGTCATCGGTTAACGTTTTAAGTTTAGGCTGAGTGTGATCGAATTCTATACTTGCTTTGATTAACATACATACTTCACATCCATCTTCAGCACTTTCAAGTACCGTAACAACAAATGCATGTAAGCCATCAAGCACTGTTTCGCTATTCTCAATATGGCTCGCTAGCAACAGCTTAAGTTGCGTAGCATAGACTTTTAAAGACTCTGAATATAAACCTTCTTTTGAACCAAACGCTGAATAAATACTGCCTGGGCGCATATCAACGACCGTTTGGAGATCACGGGTAGATGTTGTAGAAAAACCCTTTTTCCAAAATAGCATTTGTGCCTTCGTGATTACTTCATCGCGATTGAATTTAACTTTATTGACCATGACGAATACCAAAATTGAGCAGTTGTTCAATTTTAACTTGAACAACTGCTCAAAAACAACTAGGCTAATCATAAATCTTAGTCAGACACGATAGGAGATAACATGAAAAACTTTGAACTCTACACAAAAGAAACCGCGCCAGAGGGCTCAAAAGCACTTATCGATAACTCAGTATCAGCCTTTGGTATGTTGCCAAATTTACATGCCGTGATGGCAGAGGCACCTACACTACTTGAAGGTTACCAAGTGCTTCATGAGTTATTTCAAAAAACATCGTTTAATGCTCAAGAGCTGACAGTTGTTTGGCAAACAATTAATGTTGAACATAATTGTCATTATTGTGTACCTGCACATAGTGCAATCGCTGCGAGTATGAAGGTTGATCAAGAGATTGTTGATGCGTTAGTTAATAAAACTCCACTTGCTGATCCCAAGTTAGAAACTTTAAGAAATACAACCTTAGCAATGACGCGCAACCGAGGTGTAATTGACGAAAGTGAGTTAGAAGAGTTTTACAGTGCGGGTTATGGAAATCAGCAATTATTAGAAATTGTTCTAGGTTTAGCACAAAAAGTAATGAGTAATTATACGAACCATTTAGCTGATACGCCTGTTGATCAGCCGTTTAAAAAATTTATTAAGTAATAAATAAAGCACGGCTATATACCCAAACCACCTCAAGGTGCGAGTTTCTGCATCTTGAGGTGGTTTGGGTATAGCTTACTTAAACTTAACCGTTTTTTCGCTGCGGGTGTAAGTTCGGGTATCGGGTTTTGTCCATTGACCTTTTTTAAGGTAAGAGGTCGACACTACAAAGCTGTTATCTTTAAACTCGCTTGTCGATTTGACTTTAGTGATCCCATCTTTATTACCCGTTACATTTTCATAAGCAACAAACTGAATAGGGCTAAGTACATTCATAGTGCCTTGGGTGTAAAACCCAGCTGTAGTGAAGTAATAAAACACCAAAGACTGCTTTTTATTGTCCCAAAAAATCATCGACTCACCACCATATTCACCTTCATTGATAGAGTGAATGGTTTTAATAGCCGTGCCATTGAGCGCGCGTTGCCAGGTACTCACATCTTGCACCGCAGGTTTACCTGCTGCGACATTAAAGTCTGACTGCCACGTGCCTAAGTAAGGTTCAAACACTTTTAGCTTGTCATCAAGTTGTTGCTCTGCTGCCATAACAGAAAGCGAACACAGGCAGATTGATAGTAAAAGTGATTTTAGGTATGCCATAATAGCGCCCCGATAAAATTAATTTGTTTTGCACAGTATAGGTGATACTTCGTTGATTAAGAAAACATTAATTACATTTTCATTGTTGTTTTTAGCGCTGCTATGGCTGACATCATGGCAACTTAATATTACCTACTTTATTGCAGGCACTTACAGTGTAGCGAGCTTAATAAGCTTTTTGGTGTATGGCTGGGATAAACGTTTAGCAATGCAACATGGCGAGCATGTTATAAGAGTACCTGAGCGTACACTGCATATATTAGGGTTAATCGGCGGTTGGCCAGGTTCATTCATTGCGCAGCAATGGTTAAGACACAAATCTAAAAAACGGAGTTTTATTGCCGTACTCTGGTTAACAGTTATTGTTAATTGTAGTGCGATATGGTCGCTGTATTATTTTCAGTTAATTTAAAAGTAGATCAAAAAAGGAAAGCAACAGCTTTCCTTTTTTGTTAAAACCACTTATTGAGCAGCTTGAATTGATTCAATGCTATCAAGTTCAATTGTTAGAATTGTTTTCTTATCAACAACAACCCATTTGCGGTAAGTTAAGTAACCTGGCTTGGTTACTTCAATGTCGTACTTACCTTCATCAAGTTCAATACCATCTTCATAAACAGGTTTAATATTCATAATACGAACGCGCGCATCATCAGGTGTTGTGACTACCGTTAATGAAATTACAGGTACTTCTTCTACCACTTCAGCTACAGGCTCTACAATTGGCTCTGGCTCCGGTGAAACTTCTGTAGTTGATGAGCAGCCCGCTAGTATTACTAACGCACAAGCCAGACTTAATTTTTTCATAATTACTCCATTTAATTACACTATTTAGTAAACGTGAAAGAAGAAGAGCGGTGTTTTCAAAAGTAAAACTTTGCAAAATTGCTCTTCTCTGACGCTTGATTATTTAAGTTACTGAGTTAGAGGGTATTTTCTAGACTCTTCCGTATTTCTTCACTGCGTTCAACTAGCTTCTCTGCCGTTCGGTACATTTTTACTTTCATTAAGCTGCTTGCCATAGAAATATACGTTGTCGCTATCTGATCTTTGATCATTAAAATAGGCTCAAATGATTCAGGGAAAATTTCTGCTTCTTTGCTAAATGACTCATCAAATTCGATAAGCTGCTTATAGTCTGAAACATTAGCTAGTTGAGAGCTAAACTTTGCTAACTTTTCTTGATAAAAAATCTTTGCGTCATCGTCAGGGTAACTGACTGTGATCCCCTCACTGATTTTTTTCTTATATTCAGCTAAAGCGATCATGGCTGACTCTTTTTTCCTCAACGCAGTAACAAGTGGCTCAAGTTCTGAAGTATTTGAAAAAACTAATTCACCTACATCAAGTAGCCTTTTCTGTGTAACGAAATCCTCGTTTTCAATCGAGCTTAAAACAGCTAGTTTGAAATTATCTATGTGTTCTTGGTTGGGTGTGTATACAAAACTAGAATCAATAATGTTTATTTGAGATACAAGGCTATCTATATTATTGTCACCGCTCTCGGTATACCTCGATTGCGATAAAAGTACATCCAGACGATAGCTAAGATTAGAAAGGATCGACTGCCTTTCAGTAAGTAAACTTTCGAGTTTATTACTTAGTGTTTCAGAATCAGGGTAGACCTTTTTCGCTTCGTCATAGATATGAATAGCTTCATCATACGCTCTTGTATTTATGGAAGTTCGTGGTAAATCTTCAACCTGCTGAGAAAATTTTTCTACGATTTTATTTTGATGGACAGCTAAAAGCCCTTCTTTTAAAACTTTATATTGTGGAGGTATTTCATTTAGGCGTTGTGGTAAGCCATCACTAGACCAACCCATCCATGTTTCAAGTTGTTCAACTTTTGCGAGCGAGTTCTGATAGTTTGCTTCAATCAATTGCTGTGTATCACTTTGAGAGAAGTAAAGGTAACCAGCACCGCCAAGAAGTAAAGCGTAGCAAGCTGCATGGATAAATAGAGTGGTTCTATTATTGTTTAGTTCGGACCTAATTTCGGACAATGATTTAGGACGATTTGCAGCATCAAGTGAAATGCATTTTTTGAGTTTGAGCCAAACACTGATAGAGCAATTGCTTGGTTTCTTGACACTTGTATCTTTTGCTACTTGATTTGCAGCGACTCTATTGTACGGATGCTTGCTTGTTAATAACTCAAATACGAGGCAGCCAAATGCAAATACATCGTCTTTGGCGGAAGGTTTGCCTCCATTTAATTGCTCAGGACTCGCATAAGTAGGAGTATATCCATTGCTATTAGGTTGTTCATCGTTAGCTGGAGCTGCATATTTATCTTCATGTAGATTTGTCTTTGCAATTCCAAAATCCAAGATTTTTAAGTTTCCTTGTGAGTCAAGAATTATGTTTGAAGGCTTTAAATCACTATGAACTATTCCCTTAGAGTGGGCATAAGTAAGGGCATCGATTAGCTGATTTATGATAGGCTTAGCTCTTTTTTGAGATAAACCACTGGGTTTATTTCTTTTAATTAATTGCTCAAGAGTTTCACCTTCAATCCATTCCATTACTACAAAATGGTACATGTCACTTGATGCAGCAGAAAAAACTCTCACAATGTTAGGATGAGAGAGAGCGCGAGTTTTAATAGTCTCATCTTTCAACAACAATAACGCATCTTCAGAGTCAGCTAGCTCTGGATGTAATACTTTTATCGCTACAATATCATCTTGATTAGAATGAGTATTTAGATAGGTGTCTCGTGCTCGGTAAATATAACCCATCCCACCTTCGCCAATTAATTCTTCAATTAAATAGCGTTTTGCGAGTGTTTTACCAATTAGATGAAGCTTGCTTTCTTTTTGTATTGCATTTTTATTTTTTATTGAGGCAATACGTGTTTTATCGTTTTCAGAAGTCATTATAATTCCTTTTTATAAAATCAATCTCCTTTTGACTGGTGCATATTTTACAAAAAATACACCAATAAGCAATCATTCAGTTTATATTAATGAAATAGTACTTAAGGTTTGGTTTTTAAGTGGGTACTACTTTATGTTCTTTTATTTTGTTTTTTAAAATTATTTTAAATTTCAAATTTGGGTATTTTTGCGCGTTGACTTTATTCCGTGAAGTATTTTATCCTATTAGAATGTTTGTATTTATGGGACTAACAATCAAATGGAAGTGATTCTAAATGTTACCAGTTATCACAGGCTGTCTCCTGAGATAGATGCGAAAAAAGTAGTAAAAAATGAATTAACTTTTGGTCGTTCAGAACAGTGTGATTGGTATTTACCTGATCCTGAAAAAGTAATATCTGGCCGTCATGGCAAAATCGTAAAAGAAACTGATGGCTTTTATGTATATGACTACTCAACCAATGGACTATTTGTAAACTTTTCTGTATCTCCTTTAGGTAAAGAAAATAAGCACCGCCTTAGTGATGGTGATGTTTTCACTATTGGTGACTATCAAATTGAATCTACAATCCAGCAAGCTAATCAACCACAAGGTTTTGAGTCGCAAATCAACTCATTTAACCCATTACAGCCTGAATTAAAGAGCTCAACTGAAGATTTTAGTGGCTCTGCTGAGCGACAAGTAGCTCATGACAGTTCAAATGTGCTGGAAGAGGCAATAGTAGCGCCTACTTTTACGGAAGCACCGAGTGATAATATCGACATATTTTCACAACAAAGCCTGAGTCAACCCATTCCAGAGGATTGGGATGAACTCGCACAACTTTCAGCTACGGCAGAAGAAAAAGAAAATAGCGTGCCTGTATTACCGGCAGAAGAGCCTGTAATTAGCACTCCAGCAGTTAACGATAGTAAGCCGTTTAATAATGGCAATAGTGCAATTGCTGCAAATAACGCCTCTGTTAGCGCACCTGTAAAAGATAATCAAATTCCTAACTCATCGAAGTTAATCTCTTCATTTTTAAATGGCTTAAGTGTCAATGAAAAGCTATCAGCTGAGCTGCAAAATGAAGACACATGGCAACGTATGGGGGAGTGCTTTAAGCTTTTCCTTGAAGGCTCGATGGATTTGATTCGCCAGCGAACAAATATTAAGAATCAACTGAAATTGAATCACACAACGTTTAAAGTTGAACAGAATAATCCACTTAAGTTTTCAGCAACCATTGATGATGTAATGCAGAATCTTTTTGTTCGCAATAGTGCAAGTTTTTTGCCAGCGAATGAAGCAGTTAAAGAAAGCTTTGTTGATACAAAACTTCACGAGCAAGGGTTATTAGCAGGTGCAACAGGGGCACTTAATGGTCTTTTAGAACAATTATCACCCGATGGCATAAAAGCACAAAGCAATAATGGTGGGTTGCTTAGTTCATTGCCTGCTTATGGTGGTGCTTCTAGCTGGCGTATATATAACGAATTGTATGCTGATATTACAGATGATGTTAAAGCTAAAGGCGTTTTAGCGTTTTCTGATGATTTTCTGAAGGCGTACAATGGTGGAAATTAGCTGTATTACAATGAAGGAATAATGCAATGTTGAAGTTCAAGCTTACCTTTGTAGGTGCTTTATGGGTATTTTTAACAGCCTGTACAACAGTAAATAAGTTTGTGCCCCCATCTACTGATTTAAATATTTCAGTGGCCTCAGATGTGAATCCAGATATCTCTGATCGTCCTTCACCTGTTGTTTACAAAGTGTTTGAACTGAGCTCTCGCACCATTTTCGATACGCAAGATTTTTTTAGTTTGTATGAAAATCCTGAAGCAGTACTTGGGCCTGATCTTCTAAAAAAAGATGAGCTAGAGCTACAGCCTGGTTCAACAATTGAATATAAAATGAATTTAAATAGAAACACTCGCTTTGTTGGTGTTGTAGTCGCTTATAGAGATATTGAAAAAGCCCGTTGGCGCGCGGTAATAGAGGTTGATCCAACAGGCTATGATGACATTGACGTAAATGTTGAGTCGTTAGCTGTATATATGAAAGATTAAAGGAATAAACATGAGTGATTACACGCGGGTCGCATGGACAGAAGGAATGTTCTTAAGACCTCAGCACTTTCAACAGGCAGATAAGCATGTTTCTAGTGTAATTAGAAGAGTTATAGAGGGCACTGTTCCTGATTCATGGGGAGTTATAGAGCTTGAGATTAATAGTGAACTACTTGTAACAGGCCAATTTGCCATTGATAAGTTGTCTGCTATTTCAGCAGATTTATGCCCAATTCAGATGCCCGGCGATGAATACCTTCCTGAACCTTTGATTGTAGCTAAAAGTGCCTATGATGAAATAGTATGCCTTGCAATACCGGCTCTGAAAGGAAGTGGCATTAATCTATCTTCTAAAGACGACGAATTGGTGACACGTTACCGAGTTGCAGATTTATCAGTAAGTGATGACAGTTTAGGCTCTCAAGCTCAAGAAATGATTCAAGTTGCTAAGCTTCATAGTAGACTGATGTTAATGTCTGATGATACATCAGGTTATGTCTTGCTGCCGCTTGCAAGAATTACAGAAGTGACTAGTGAAGGGGCAATTAAACTTGACTCTAAGTATGTTCCGCCAAGCCTCTATGTTAGCAGTAATAAGCCTTTAACAGCGCTTGTTAGAGAAGTATCAGGCTTAATTAAGCAACGTGCTGAAAGTATTGCAGTGAGGCTGTGCCAAGGGTATGCAGGTAGTACATCAGTGGCCGATTTTCTGATGCTACAAACTCTTAATAAATATGATGCAGTTTTTCAAAGCTTATTAACGCATTCACGTGTTCATCCGCGAGAGCTTTACACGCGACTAATTGAGCTTGCAGGAGAACTTGCAACTTTTAGTGCTGTTAACAAGCGGGTACCGCAACTTCCTAAATATGACCATACAAATTTACAGTTTGTTTTTGCAGAAGTTGTGAACTTCCTTTATCAATCATTAAGTCAGGTGATTGAACAAACAGCCACTGAAATTAAATTAGAACAAAGCAAATTTGGTATCTCATTTGGTGCATTAAGAGATAAGTCGATACTTGACTCTGCTCAATTTGTACTCGCAGTTAAAGCGAGTATTCCGCATGAAGAGTTAAGAAAACTATTACCTTCGCAAATTAAGATTGGTAGCGTTGAGTCGATCCGAGATTTAGTAAATAACCAATTGCCAGGGATCTCAATTAATGGCTTACCTACGGCTCCACGTCAAGTGCCTTACCATGCTGGGTATCATTATTTTGAGCTCAATAAAAACAGTGAACATTGGAGCAAACTCAAATCAAGCGGTGGTATCGCTATTCATTTGTCGGGCAACTACCCTGATTTAAACTTAATTCTTTGGGCAATTAGAAGCTAAAAAGGAAGCGTTTCAATGGATGAAACAATAATCAAACCACGTCCCGGCCGTTTAAGCCGAGATAAATCAAATGCTGATGCATCACAAGGTTCGAGTGACAAAACCGTTGTCTCTTTTAGTCACTCTTCACCTGAAAAGGCGAATGTTAGTTCTGTATCAATTTTTAAAAATGAATTACTCGATGCAGCTAATGACAGCTTTTCATTGATTATTTTTATTAATCAGTCATCACAAATTGACAGTCTAGCAGCTTTAAAGCATCGGGCTATTGAATCAATTAAGCGATTTGAAACCAATCTACGTGCAAAGTCTATTGAACTTACGGTCATTAATAATGCACGTTATTGCCTATGTGCTGTTATTGATGAAGCTGTATTAAATGCTAAATGGAGTTCGCTGGAATGGGCTGAAGAGAGCTTGCTATCTACTTTTCATAAAGAAACATTTGGTGGTGAGTACTTTTTTACTTTGCTTGATGATGCTTTAGTACACCCAGAAATGAACAGAAACTTCTTAGAGCTACAGTACCACTGCTTAAATTTAGGTTTTAAAGGTAAGTTTCGAGTTGAAGCCAGCGGGGAAAGTAAGCTAGAAGATTACCGTAATAGAATTTACCACATTCTTAATCAAATAGATGGACCACATAGCCAATTTTTAGCACCTAGCTGGAAAAGCCGTGTTGCAGCAGGTATGGAGCTAAGAAATCAAATTCCACTTTGGGTTGTAATTTCGGTGCTTGCTTTAATTGCGCTTGTGGTTTATTTGTTTTTCAACATGCGCCTTAATGAGCAAGTTGACGCAACAGCTGAAAATTTGAAGTTAGTTCATCCTTTGTCATCTTCACAAGTTGAAGGCAATAAAAGTAAGCAATTGGACTTGTTAACCCAGTTATTACACACTGAAATACAACGCGGTATAGTCAGTGTTGAGCAACAAACAGATAGAATCAGAATAACAATAAATAATGAGAGTTTGTTTAACTCAGGCGAAGCGATACTTTTGCCGTCTTTTCAACCAATTTTAGAGAAGTTAGCGCTAAGCCTTGAAGGAACAAAAGGCAAAATCTTAATCACAGGTCACACCGACGATAGCCCAATAAGTACCAGTCAGTATCCTTCGAATTGGCATTTATCATTAGCTAGGGCTACACAAGTAGCAAACTCAATGGCTAAGAATACAGGCTTAATGGGAAGGTTATGGCCAGAAGGAAAAGGTTCAGCAGAGCCTTTAGTGAGCAATACGAATTCAGATAAGGCATTAAACCGCCGAATTGAAATCGACTTACTTTTTTAATGGAGTTGTGATGAGTTTTATTCAAAAGTGCAAGCGCGCTATGTACGCTGCTACTTCTCGTAAGGTAATGATTGTTGTTGGCTTTTTAGCTCTCTTCCTACTTATTTGGTTTGGTGGCCCATTGATTGCGATCGCCGATTATAAACCGTTTGAAAGTGTTGCAGCTCGTGCTATCACAATTTTAGCAATTTTATTGGTATATACCGTTGTTAAATTGATTGAGTTCAGAAATCAAAGCAAACGAAATACCAGCATGACAGAAGAACTGATTGAGGTTGATGCTAATGCTGCAGATGAAGTCCAAGAAGAAATTAAAACCTTAAAAACTCGTATGGTTGAGGCGATCGAGTTATTGAAGGATGCTAAGCTTTTTAATGGTCGTAATATCTATCAGCTACCATGGTATATCATGATTGGCCCTCCTGGTTCAGGTAAAACAAACTTCATTAATAACTCAGGTCTTGATTTTCCTTTAAAGGAAAAGCTAGGCACAGACCTAATTCACGGTGTTGGTGGTACGCGTAATTGTGATTGGTGGTTTACTAATAAAGCAGTGATTATCGATACCGCAGGTCGTTACACAACACAAAATAGCCATGCTTTACATGACTCAAAGGCATGGCAAGGTTTTTTAGGTCTACTTAGAAAATACAGACCCAAGCGGCCTGTAAATGGTGTGATCATCAGTATGGGGATATCCGAACTGATGAATCAAACTAAAACTGAGCGTAACTTACATGCCCGTGCGATAAAGCAACGATTACAGGAGCTTCAAGGGCAGCTTGGCATGACCTTTCCTGTGTATGTTATTTTTTCAAAAGTCGACTTGGTTGAAGGCTTTAGAGAGTTTTTTAGTGAGCTCAGTGATGAAGAAACGGAGCAAGTTTGGGGGGTAACTTTTGAACTAGATACTGATTCTGACAATCAAATTGAAGTGTTTAACAAAGAATTTCATGGATTAATTTCAAACCTTACTTCGTTATTAAATCGACGTTTGATTAACGAGCATGATTTAGTGAACCGCTCTAAAGTGTTTGAATTTCCGAAGCAACTTCGTGCTCTTCAGAGTGTTGGTTACTCTTTTTTGAAAGAAATATTTACACCAAATGCGTATGAAAGCTTGCCAATATTTCGAGGTGTCTATCTTACGAGTGCAACGCAAGAGGGAACACCTTCTAATTTGTTGAGTGATCAAAGCTCAGCAAAAAAAGATTATATTAACCAAACTAGAAGCTTTTTTATCAAGCGTTTATTAGAAAGTGTTATTTTTCCTGAACAGAATCTAGCAAGTACTAACAAACATCATGAAAAGCAAAGTAAGTGGTTACGCGTTTCATGCCTAGCCGTAACATGTATAACACTGATTACATTAAGTGTTTCTTGGTTTATTAGCTTTTCATGGAATAGTGATCTAATAGATGAAACGAATCAAGCTTTAGCTGAATATCAAGTATTAGATCAAAATACGGTCGATAAAAGTAATCTAATTATTTTGAATCAGCGTTTTAATGCGCTAAAGAACTTCCCTGTTAATAAAATTAATGCAGAAGACTTTGAAGCGTATGGTTTTAGTAAAGTTGAAGAGCTAACAGAAGCTTCGAAAAGCGCCTACTTACGTTCTTTAAAAACATACTTAGAACCATTTCTACTCAATGCGCTAACATCTGAGATGGAACAACAAGCAGACTATTTGAGTTATTTATATGAGACTCTGCGTAGCTATCTGATGTTATTTGAACCTGAGCATTATAATCAAGATGATTTACTTGCATGGTTTAGCGCCTACTACGAAAGAGCTCTTCCGGGTGATGTTAACGTAACCAATCGTGCTGATTTAATGGCTCATACACGAGCACTCCTCGATTATGGTATTTCTGGGCAAGAAATAGATCATCAAGCTGTTCGCCTTGCTCGAGCTGAATTAACAAAATTGCCAATCGCAGAAAGAGCTTACCAAAGATTACAAGCTGACTTTATGGAAAGTAGCATTCCACCAATAAAACTAACGGACATTATAAGCTACGAAAGCGCGAGAGAATTTAGTTTTCAAAATCCTGAAGCTACGATGAAAAGTATTCCGGGCCTTTATACTTATAATGGTTACCATGGCATCTTCAATGTCGAGAAAAGCAAGATGCTGGGTAATCTGATGGCAAGTAGTTGGGTTTACGGTGAAGAAGCTGCAAACACATACGATATTTCTAAAGCGGAGATCGAAAAGAAATTAGAGCAAAAGTATTTTCAAGATTATATTTATTACTGGCGTTCGTTTGTCGATGAGCTGACTTTAAAAGAGTTCAATTCACCAACAGAAGGTGTTCGCGTTACTAATGTTTTAGCGGGACCTGAAGCGCCAATAAAAAATATTATTACAACGGTTCAAAAAAATGTTCAATTGACTAAGTTGCCTATTTCTGAAAATCAAAAGGCTGCCGGTAAAGTGGCTGCAAATGCAGCTGAAGTCGCTATGCATACTAAGGCTAATAGACTTAAGCGCTACTTACCAAATGAAACTCCAAAGTTTGAGGTCAAGCTTCCTGGTCATCAAGTAGAAGAAGCATTTAGTGATATTTTAGAAATCGAACCACAGCAACTTGAAACAATACAAGCAAGTTTAAGAGAGCTAAATATTTACTTAAATCAACTTGATCGTGGTGGCTTACTTAAGTCTTCTGTGAAGAACCAATTAAGTGGCAAAAATAAACCAGAGTTTCTAAGCCAGCTTGAGTTTCAAAGTAAAGGGCTACCTTATCCTGCCAGTCATTGGTTGTTGAACATAAGCCAAGATACGTCAAACATCACTAGAAAAAGTGCCAATCAACACCTTAACGAAATTTGGAGAAGTAGTGTTTTACGAGAGTACAACGCAGCAATTGTAGGGCGTTACCCACTAGTACCTCACTCGGATAAAGAAATTAATCTTAAAGATTTTTCGGATTTCTTTGGGCCTGAAGGCACTATTGATAACTTCTTCACGACCTATATTGCACCAAGTGTCGATACGAGTAAGAGCCCATGGCGTTTTGAAAAAAATATAGGAGTAAGCGAGTCTGCACTTAGAATGTTTGAGCAAGCGGCCAGAATTCGCGAAGTGTTCTTTGATGGGAATAGCAATACACCGCGAATAGAGTTTGGTTTAAAGCCAATTAAATTAGACCAAACGATTTCCAGTTTCATGATAGAAATAGATGGTCAGTCAATGATTTATAGGCATGGTCCGCCGAAAGTTAAGAGCATTGTTTGGCCAGGAGACGTTGCCCAAAGTAAAACCAGAATTGTGTTTACACCACCGTATGGGGGCAGAACAATCAATACTAGTTACAGTGGCGAATGGTCTTTTTATCGAATGTTAGATGATTTAAAGGCCCAGCGAGCCGAAACACAAAATGACTTAGAGCTACACTTTTCGCTGCAAGGTAATAATGCAATGGTTGAATTGTTGCCAAATTCAATTAGACATCCATTTTGGAACGCAAGTATAGAGAGTTTTTCATGTCCGACAAGGCTATAGGGATTGGCTATTTGGGCAAGGTTCCATTTTTGGGTGACTTTGTCCAAGAAGGAGTTTGTCAGCAGTTTTCAGAGCACTGGGAGCATTGGTTACAAGCTGCTATCGCAGTCAGCAAAGAGCAACTGGGTGCTCAATGGCAAGAGCGTTATTTAACAAGTCCAGTTTGGCATTTTGCATTGTCAGAAAATTTAATAACGAGTAGTGCTAAAAAAGGAACGCTTTTGCCAAGTGTTGATGCTGTAGGGCGCCATTATCCTTTTACGGTCCTCGTTGATAGCGATAGCACTCCCATTGCGACGTTAAATTCGAATCAACTGTCTCTTGATTATGAAGACGCTGTGTTATCTGTACTTGATGACAGTGTAGACTTAAGTTTATGGCAGAAGAAGGTGATGAGTACGCTTAAGGAGAGCCGTTCACCCGCTAAAATATTCAGTAAAAGCCTTTCTCCAGATGAAAATAAATCTGCTGTAGTTTTTGAGTTTCAAGGAGATGAGTTAGGTGGTGGAACTGTCGATGATGTATTGCATTCACTCTTACTCAATAAATATGGGGATTATAGTGTTTGGTGGACCCACGGTTCTATAGATATCAAGCCTGTTGTTTTTGTTACAGCAGGTTTACCACCAGTAAATCAAGTGGCTGCAATGCTAGATGGACGTTGGCAGCATTGGGAATGGAATTATACCCAGGTAAGTGAGTGTGAATAAAAATTTTATCAGTTATGCCGTGTCTCACCGTGGAGTTATTCGCGAGCTAAACGAAGATGCTTATGTTGAACTTAATAAATACAACCTTTGGATTGTAGCGGATGGCATGGGTGGGCATGAAGCCGGCGATTTTGCAAGTCAGCTAGTAGTTGATGTTATTAAGGCTGAAGTTGAAGAGTTACCTGTTTCATCAATTTCAACCGAGATGTTGATTAAAGCAATACAAAGTGCAAATACGAAACTGCTTGAATATAGCAGTGACTTTTTAAGTAATAAAACGGCCGGTACAACCGTTACTGTACTGTTTTTTAAAGACAATAAATATTCTGCTCTGTGGGTAGGTGATAGCAGAATATATAGATACAGGTCTAACTCTTTGTTGCAGTTATCACGGGACCATAGTCAGATTAATGATTTAATCGATGAAGGATTACTAACAGAGCAAGAGGCAATAAACCATCCTTTAGCTAACGTAATTACGCGTGCGGTGGGAGTGCAAAATGAGCTGTCTGTCGACTTTGTTGAAGGTGACTTATTAACTGATGATATTTTCTTACTTTGCTCGGATGGTTTAACAGGTGAGTTAAGTGATTCAGAAATTAGTATTGCTTTAGCGCCTAAAAATATCATTGATTCAGGAATGGCATTAATTCACTCCACTCTTGTGCGTGGTGCAAGAGATAATGTTACTTTTATTTTAGTGAAAAATGAAAAGCTGGATAATTCTAATGATAAAACATTGATTAATGATGACTTGACTGTGCCCTTATTATTAAATAGCTAATATATTATTTTAATAAGGTGGATAATTTTTGTTTAATTATTTTATTTTTTGTAATTTAATTTTAATTAATGCTTTTGTGGCTTGAAATTATAAATAAGAGATGTATTATTTTACGTCTCTATTTTGGGTGTAAAAGGAATTTTTAAGGCGATGGAATGTTTGTTTTTGATGAATATTTAGCTCCGATTAGTGAAGATGCATTCGCAGGCATTGAGCCTAGATCAGATGTATCTCCTACCTCAACGTACTATTCCTTAAAAGATATGCGCAATCAGCTACGTGCTGCTGAAAGACTTGCGCTTGTTGATGATGAAGGGATCACGTCTTTGGCACGTGATTGGCAACCATTATTAGAATTGTGTAGCACTGCATTAAAAACAGAAAGTAAAGATATTGAGTATTTGGCGTGGTTTACTGAGGCATTGTGTCGAATCCACGGCTTTAAAGGACTGGCTTTTGGTTTCAAAGTTGCAAAAGAGCTAGTTAGTAACCACTTTGATGCACTTTATCCAATGCTTGATGATGGTGATGAGATATCTGATAAGGTCTCTGCATTAGTTGGCTTAAATGGTGTCGCAAGTGAAGGGGCACTGATCATCCCTATTAAAAGTATCGCATTAACAGATAGCCAAAACTACGAAGCTTTTACTTACTGGGAATACCAGCAGGCCTATGACGTCTCACGACTCAGTGAAGAAAAGAGAGAAAAAAAAATAGCCCAGGGCGCAATTGACTTTGAATTAATAGTAAAAAGTGCACAAGAGACTCCCGCTGAACTTTTCCTAGCATTAAAAAATGATATCGAAGAGGCGCTTACTGAATTTAGTGCATTAAGCAGTGCGCTTGATACTGCTACAGAGCAATCACAGCCTACCTCTTATATTAAACAAGCACTTGAAGAGTGTTTGAATGCAGTTTTGCATTTAGGTGAAGACAAACTTAAATCCCTTGAAGCGAAGTCGATACAAGAACCGCAAGAAAATGAGCAAGTTGAAGGCGAAACACCTGTCGATGAGAATCCCTCTCGAAATGATACCCAAATCAATAGCCGAGAAAATGCGATAAACAAATTGCAAGAAATTGCGCAGTTTTTTAGAAAGACAGAGCCACATTCACCTATGTCTTACACCATTGAACAAGTTATTCGATGGAGCGAATTATCGCTACCAGAATTATTAAATGAATTAATAACCGATAGTGATGCTAGGACCGGATACTTTAAGCTGTCTGGCATCAAAGTTAGCGAAACAGAAACCGAGTAAAAGGAGTTTTGAATGAGTATCCATGACAAATTAAAACGTGTACGTAAACCAAGAGTACACATTACCTATGACGTTGAAACTGAAGGTGCAATTGTAAAAAAAGAGCTGCCTTTTGTGGTTGGGGTAATGGGGGATTTTTCAGGTCATAACCAAGAAGTATTAAAACCTTTAAAAGACCGACGTTTTATCCAAATTGATAGAGAAAACTTTAACGATGTTTTAAAGAAAATGAGCCCTTCTTTGAAGTTAGATGTTGATAATACTTTAACTGATGATGGCACTAAATTTAGCGTTGATCTCAACTTTAAAAGTATTGATGACTTTGAGCCAGCAGCTGTCGTAAATCAAGTTGAACCATTGCGTAACCTAATGGAGACACGTAATAAACTTCGTGACTTAATGACTAAGATTGACCGCTCAGAAGAGCTAGAGAATGTTTTAGAAGAAGTGTTAAGCAACACAGCGAGTCTTGACTCAATTGCTAAAGAGCTAAAGTTAGAGGAGTCTGAAAAATGAGTACCGAAACACTAGCCCAAGAATTAGACACAGCAACAGCGACTGAATCAGCATCGTTATTAACTCAAGCTATAGGCGCAACTAAGCAAACAGATGCAAGTCGAGCTGAAGAGCTGCTACGCACATTAACTGAAGAAGCTTTAAAAGGCACTGTTCAATGGAATAAAAACATGACAGTGACTTTCAATGAAGCGATTCAGATGATCGATCAAAAAATATCGAAACAACTCAGTGTTATTATGCACCATGAAGACTTTCAAAAATTAGAAGGTTCATGGCGTGGCCTAAATCATTTAGTGATGAATTCAGATACTGGCTCAACTCTAAAAATTCGCGTACTTAATATGAAGAAGAAAGAACTTCATAAAGATTTAAGTAAAGCGGTTGAGTTTGATCAAAGCCAAACATTCAAAAAAATCTACGAGTCAGAATTTGGTACACCGGGTGGTGAACCTTACGGCACTATTGTAGGTGATTTTGAATTTACTAATCACCCTGAAGACGTGGAAACTCTTGGCTTAATGTCAAACGTTGCTGCAGCGGGTTTCTGTCCGTTCATTTCAGCATCATCACCTTCACTCTTTGGCTTTGATAGTTGGGAAGAGCTTACTAAACCAAGAGATCTTGAAAAAGTTTTTGAATCTCTTGAATACACTAAATGGCGCTCATTTAGAGATAGCGATGATTCACGCTTTGTTTCACTCACAATGCCAAGATTTTTATCTCGTTTACCTTACGGTGCTGCATCTAAACCGGTTGAAGAATTCAACTATGAAGAGTTTGAAGTTGATGAACTTGCCGGTCGCTCTGTAAGTACCGATAACGCTGATTATTGTTGGAGTAATGCTGCCTACGCAATGGCAACGAATATGACAAAAGCATTCTCTCAATATGGTTTTTGTACCGCTATTCGCGGCGCTGAAGGCGGCGGTAAAGTAGAAGGTTTGCCGACGCATATATTCACTAGTGATGATGGTGATCCTGATCTTAAATGCCCAACAGAGATTGGTATTACTGATCGACGTGAAGCAGAGTTAAGTAAGCTTGGTTTCTTACCACTGTGCCATTATAAAAATACTGATTACGCGGTGTTCTTTGGTGGTCAAACTTGCCAGAAACCAGAAGTTTATTCAACGCCTGATGCAACTGCAAATGCTGCAATTTCTGCGCGTTTGCCATATATAATGGCTACATCACGTTTTGCTCATTATTTAAAAGTTATGGCGCGCGATAAAATTGGTAGCTACATGGAAGCTGAAGATGTTGAATCATGGTTAAATCGTTGGATACTATCATATGTCAATGCAACAGAGGGCGGTGGTCAAGATATTAGAGCCCGTTACCCTCTAGCCGATGCAAAAGTTTCTGTGAAAGAAATTTCTGGTCAACCAGGAGCCTACAATGCCGTTGCATGGTTAAGACCATGGTTACAAATGGAAGAGCTTACGTCATCGCTTAGATTGGTTGCCAAAATCCCTGAGATTGGCTAACCCTTTCTGCATTAAGGATGATGCAAAATGAACTGTGAAGAGTTTTCATTCATAGGAGAAGACGCTGTAATTTCAAATAATACAGCGTCTGATATCTTCGAAAATAGCGCTTTATTGGAACGATTTCTTAATGAGAAAGAAACATTTAAAGCGTTGTTATTATGGCTTGAAGGCTCTTCAGATTCCCCCTTACAGTGGGATAAAGAGTCAATTAGTTCATATTTGCAACTGACTATTGTCAAAATTGATTCGCTTATTTCTAAGCAATTAGATCAAATATTACATCACCCCAAGTTACAACAATTAGAAGCCAGCTGGCGCAATTTGTGGTGGTTAACTTTACAAACAGAACTTAATGATAAAGAAAAAAAAGTAAAGTTACGGCTGTTAGATTGTGACTGGAATACGTTATCGAGAGATGTTAATAAAGCAATCGATTTTGATCAAAGTAGCTTCTTCCAATTAATTTATCAAAATGAGTTCGATCGTCCAGGCGGTGAGCCTTTTGGTGTATTGATTGGTGATTACGAAATAACCAATGGCAATGCACCGGGTACAATTTACAACGATATAGACACCTTAAAAGAAATTTCGAAAGTAGCCGCAGCCTCTTTTTCGCCATTTATTACTACTGTGTCTGCAAGCTTATTTGGTGCAAATAGTTTTACTGATTTAGGCTATCAATTTGATTTGTATACTCAGTTTGAACAGGTCGAATATACGAAGTGGCGTAGCTTTAGGAACATGGAAGATGCGCGTTTTGTTGGTCTTGTCTTGCCGCATGTATTAGTTAGAGCACCCTATAAAAACGACGGCACACGTCACTTAGATTTTTTATATACAGAAAAAATAACCACGCCTGAAACAGAAATGTTATGGGGAAACGCCGCTTACCAATTTGTGTCGACATTAGTGCGAGCTTATGCAGAAAGTGGTTGGTTTGGTCAAATAAGAGGCATTGAGCCTGGCAAAATATCTAAAGGCATCGTTACCGGATTGACGAAAAATTACTTTTCAACCGATGTTTACAGAAAAGAAGCTAAGCCACCAATAGACTTGATTGTGACTAGTAAATTAGAAAAGCAGTTCTCTGAACTTGGGTTTATCCCAGCATCGTCAGTGACAAATACTGAGCATCTGGTTTTTTATAGTAATGCATCAGCTCAGCAAGCCAAACACTACGATAGTGAGGCTTCTACTGTAAACGCTCGCTTATCGTCTATGCTGCAATATATTTTATGTGTTTCACGCTTTGCTCATTATTTAAAGCTGTTAGCGCGTGATCGAGTTGGCTCTTATAGTACAGCCCAAGCCTGTGAACAAGGTTTGCAAGCATGGGTTAACAACTACACTACAGCATCGGATTCTGCCTCAGAGCAAATAAGAAGTAAGTATCCTTTGGCGAATGCAAAAGTAAAAGTGACTGAAAATAAATCGAGGCCAGGCCATTATTTTTCTGTTTTACAATTACAACCCCATTTTCAGCTTGATCAAATGATATCAAGTATCAAATTAGTGACTGAACTAAGTCCTCATCACCAAATAAAGGAATAGAAATGAAGAAGATCCATGAGTGTATTCGCAATGGAAAATTAGCTGATGCATTAGAGTATTGCGCACAGAAACTAAAAGATGATCCACTTAACTTTGATATTCGCAGTGCTTACACGGAACTATTGTGTGTGAACGGTGAGCTTGAAAAAGCTGATAAACAATTAGATTTTATGGTGACAAAGTCGCCTGAGCTAGCGGTGGGCGCTGTTAATTTAAGGCACCTAATTAGAGCTGAGCAAGCAAGACAGGATTTTTACGAAGGTAAAGCGGCCCCTAAGCTATTTCATGAAGCAGATGAGCTAGATGAAGTATTTCTTCAGATGCATATCGATTTACGCGAAGATGATTTTAAATCAGCGACTGAAAAGGCAGCTAAAGTTGAGTCTCTCAGGATAAGTACAGTAAATGAGCAACTTACTGCAATAAGAGATATTGATGATTCATTAAACCCATATTTGGAACTTTTGGGTACCAATGGCGAGTTTTATTTAGCTCGTTTCGATGAAATCGAAAAGTTTGAAGTTCAGCCAATAGAATCAATCGTTGAGCAAATTTGGCTACGCGTTGAAGTAACTATCAAAGATGGACCTGTCGGTACTGCTCATATCCCAGTTGTTTACCCACACTCAAAGAGCGAAATTGAAAAATTAGGTCAAGTGACTGAATGGCATGAAATAAGTGAAGAAATGTATTTAGGCCGCGGGATGAAAATGCTGTTCATAAATGATGAAGCGGTTTTATTGTCTGAACTTGGCTCTTTCATTAATTGAGCGTGAAATTTTCATGATTGCAAGCAAACAGCCGCTCAAAGCATCAATTTTAGACCGCTTGATAGATGACGAGCCTGAAGTACAGGATTCGCCACAGCGAACGGATGGTATCAGCTTATCACTTTTAAAAAGTTACGTTAGGCGAGATATCGAAGCACTGTTAAATGCTCGGATCCAGTGGCATACATGGCCAAGTCAATACAGTGAGCTTGCAACATCGTGTTTATCATATGGATTGCCAGACTTTTCAAGCATGGTTGTAAGTTCCCATGAGGGGCGAGCAGCGTTATGTGAAAAAGTTCGAGATGCAATTTTGCGATTTGAGCCTAGGTTTATTGAAGTTGAAGTGCTAGTTGATGAAGAGCTACCCCTTAACCGCATTTTAAACCTAAGAATTAATGCCTTGTTATATGCCGATCCTGAGCCTGAATACATCAGTTTTAACTCTGAAGTTGAGCCAGTTAGTTTAGGTATGAAAATCTATGAGTCTTCACTATGAATGATGAATTATTAAAGTATTACAATCGTGAATTAGCTTATGTGCGCCACCTTGGGAAAGACTTTGCAGAAAAATACCCAAAAGTGGCAGGCAGGTTAAAACTTACAGACGAAGTGATAGAAGATCCTCATGTTTCAAGGTTAGTCGAATCATTTGCATTTTTAACTGCCAACATTAGGCAAAAACTTGATGATAGCTTTCCTGAGTTAACGGATGCGCTATTAGGTCAGCTTTATCCTGACTACCAAGCACCGATCCCTTCATTATCAATTGTAAAGTTAGAGTCAGAAAACCTATCAACGACTGGGGTCATCATTCCGCGTGGGAGTGAGCTTGAAACTAATGTAGAAGGAATGAAACAGTGTAAATTTCAAAGCTGTTTTGATACCAATTTGTGGCCTGTAGAGATAACTGCTGCCCAGTTTGATAACAGTCCTTTTATTGCGCCTAAACCAAAGTTTAATGAACCAGCTAAAGCGATTTTTAAGTTACAACTGACAGGTGAGTATGATGGCGTTTCATTGCATGAAACAGAGCTAAATGATCTAAAAATTTATATTCATGGACAATGGCATTATGCACTCAAAGTTTACGAGCTATTGTTTAAACATTGTATCGGAATAGCAGTAGACAATGGCGATGAGGGAGTGCATTACCTCTCGAAAACTCATTTAAAATCAGTTGGTTTTGAGGAGCATGAGGCTGTAGTACCTTATTCAATGCGTTCATCATCAGCATATAGGCTATTAGTCGAGAACTTTATTTTTCCTGAAAAATTTAAGTTTTTTGAGTTACAAAATATTCGTTCTGTACTACCACGCAATGCAAGCACTACAACGCTTTATTTTTATTTAGATGTTGAGTCGAGCGAGTTGGAGAAGCAAGTAGATAAAGACATGTTCTTGCTGGGCTGCACGCCAATCATAAATTTATATGAACAAGAACTTGAACCGATCCGCCCAGAGCTAAGCGAATATGAGTATAAGCTTGCACCACGTTATATCGACTCTGAAATATCAGAAGTTATTAGTCTTGAAGAAGTAGTTGCATTTGACCACAAGGGGAATAAACAGCTGGTGACGCCTTTTTATGCGCAAACACACCCTAAATATCAAGAGCATAAAGATCTCTATTGGCATACTCGACGAGAAACAGCCCTTTGGGCCGGTGGTTATGCAGAAGCGGGCACCGAAACTTATTTGTCATTAGTAAATGGTGGCTTTGAAAATAGTGCGCAAGCACTCAGTGAGGGAAATACGGTCGTAACAGCACGGGCGCAGTGTAGTAACCGTAATCTACCAGCTAGTTTACCATTTGGTGATGATGAACTTGGTTTTACATTACCAAAGCGTGGCGATGTCATCAAAAAAATCAGGTGCCTAGTTGCACCTACTCATGCGGTAAGACCTGTGTTGGGTAGCAATACTCGTTGGCAACTGATTAATCATCTGACTCTTGATTCATTCAGTGGTGAGCACAGCGTAGAGAAATTGAAAGAAACATTGAGACTATATGATTTTAAAGCAACACCCCAATCAAAAGGGATGATTGATAATATCTATAGCGTCAAAATTGAACCCGCAACTGCACGAGTTGTGCAAAATGGGCGGGTTGCATTTGCAACAGGTACCGATATTGAAATTACGTTTGCAAATGATGATTACGCTGGCAGTGGGGTGTTCTTTTTTGCTTCAGTTCTTGATTGTTTCTTCTCGCAATTTGCATCAATTAATAGCTTTACACGCTTAAGTCTAAAGTTAAAAGAACAAGACCGAGTTTATCATCAGTGGCCAGCTAGAGTCGGTTCAGAGGTGCTACTATGATTGCTCAATTGCTCGAGAACGCGACAGAAATAGATTTTTACAAAGCCGTGTTTGTGATCGAGTCGCAGTTATCGAGTACGGCTCAGCACTACCGGAAAGTTGGCTATGATTGTCAGCCAAAACTAGAGCTGATTAAGTTTAGTTCAACACAAAAGTTTGGCTTTGCGGGTAATGCGATAACTAAATTAAAACCTGCTAAAAGCGTTGCAGGGATCACTCAGTTTGATATGGAAATATCATTTATGGGGATGACCGGTTGCTCAGGCGCATTGCCACACTTTTATAGTGAATTGGTGATGCAAAGATTGCGCTACAAAGACAGCACAATGAGAGATTTTTACGATATGTTTAATCATCGTTTGATTTCGTTGTACTACCGAGCTTGGAAAAAGTATAAACCCGCGCTTAATTTTGCTAACAGCAATCAAGATAATCACACGAAAATTTTGGCACTTTTGAGTGGGGGCAATGCCCCTCATCAGCTTTATTTCAGTGGTCTTTTCAGTCGAAAAACGCGAAATATTGCTGATCTGCGAAATATTTTAACTTTCTATTTAGGTTGTGACGTCAGCATAAATCAGTTTGTGGGTCAGTGGCAGCCACTAAAAAAATCAGAGCAAACCCGCATTAACAGCGGGGGCTTTGCAGGACAACATGCAAGGCTTGGTATTGACGCAATAGCAGGTAAGCAAGTTTGGGACATCTCAACAAAGATAGAAGTTACTATTGAGCCCAAAAATGAGCACCAAACAGCCCGTCTTCTACCACAGCAAGAGCTTTGGAATTTAGCCCATCAAATAGTGAATGATTTTGTTGGTAATCAAATTCAGCATGCACTAATAGTAAAAGCAAACTTCTACAAACTTGGTGCAAAGCAACTATTAAAAGAGCGACTTCAATTAGGCTGTAATAGTTTTCTGTTTTCAGAAAAAGCAACTATAGACGGCAAAGTCTCTGAGCTTTCGTTCAAAGGATAAATAAATACAAGGAAATATTATGTCTACAATGACGCTAAATACACTCGTTGAAAAATTAAGCCCTGAGTGCAAAAAGAGTCTTGAACAAGCTGTTGCAATTTGTAATAGCAGAAGTCACTTCACTGTTGAATTAGAGCACTGGTTATTAGCAATGCTTGAACAACAACTTGATGACTTTAGAATTATTTTGAGCGCTTACGATATTGACAGCGACTCGTTAAAAAATGATTTGAATAAGTCTTTAGAAATGCACAAAACGGGTTGTAACTCATCACCGAGCTTATCGATGCATGTTACCAGTTTGCTTAAGCAAACGTGGCTTAGTACGAGCATTGATTTTACAGATACACAAATTCGTAGTGCTTACTTAATTTACACGCTGGTAAAAGATGACACTTTAGCAAGTTTAGTGAGTCGTTGTAGTAAAGAGTTTAATAAGATAGAAGCAGGGCAATTATTGCATGCTTGGCCTGAAATGGTCGCTAAGTCACAAGAACAAAGCCCTGTGGCAAATAGTCAGACTGAAACATCGGTATCTACAAGTTCTAAAACGCCGAGTTTAGATCAATTTACAGTTGATCTAACAGCTCAGGCAAAAGCAGGAAAGATAGATCCAATTTTGGGGCGCGATTTTGAAATTAGACAAATGGTCGATATTCTTACGCGACGCAGACAAAATAACCCAATTTTAACTGGTGAAGCTGGAGTTGGTAAAACGGCCGTTGTTGAAGGGTTAGCGCTTAGGATTGCACAAGGCAGTGTTCCAGATGTTCTAAAAAATGTAAAAATTCACACTCTAGACCTTGCTTTATTACAAGCAGGTGCTGGTATGAAAGGTGAGTTCGAAAATAGACTTAAGTCTTTAATATCGGAAATTAAAAATACCCCAAATCCTGTTATTTTATTTATCGATGAAGCGCACACTATGATCGGTAGTGGTGGTCAAGCTGGTCAAAATGATGCTGCAAATCTATTAAAACCGGCACTAGCGCGCGGTGAACTCAGAACAATTGCAGCCACAACATGGGCTGAATATAAAAAATTCTTTGAAAAAGACGCAGCACTGGCGCGTCGATTCCAAGTCGTTAAAGTGGAAGAGCCTACACCAGAAAAAGCGATTGCGATGTTACGTGGTTTAGTACCCGTTATGGAAAGGCATCATAATGTGTTCATTTCAGAACAAGCACTAGAAAGTGCAGTGCATTTATCACACCGCTACATTACCGGCAGACAACTTCCTGATAAAGCGGTTGGTTTACTTGATACAGCCTGCGCTCGGGTTGCAATGAGCCAAGCATCAACACCTAATTCAATTGAAACGCTTGAAAATGAACGCTCAGAAATAGAGTCGCAAATCAATATGTTAACCCGTGAGCAACGCACAGGATTAAATCACAGTGAGGTGCTTGAGAGTTTAACAAATAAGTGCCAGCAAATTACTGAGCAGCTTGCACCATTAAAGTCGCAGTTCGAAAATGAAATGTTGCTTATTAAAGATGTAAAAGAAGTCATTAGTGGCCTGAATGATGAAATAGAACAGCCAAGTGAAGAAATTGAAAAGCTACAACAATGCAAAGAAAACTTAGCTAAATATGATTCAAACATGGTGCATTGGCAGGTTGATGATGAGTTAATTGCTCAAGTTATTTCTGACTGGACGGGAATTCCAGTTGGCAAGATGCATGAAGATGATGTGAAGAGTGTTCTTAATTTAGCCAGCACAATGAAAGACCGTGTTGTGGGTCAAGATCATGCGTTGGAGCTAATTGCAAAAGTTGTACAGACATCTAAAGCGCACTTAGCAGACGAAAGCCGCCCGAATGGAATTTTTATGCTAGCGGGTCCAAGTGGTGTGGGTAAAACTGAAACGGCACTTGCGTTAGCGAATGAAGTGTATGGTAGTGAAGAAAACATCACTGTCATCAATATGTCAGAATACAAAGAAGAGCATAAAGTTTCGTTACTCCTTGGCTCACCTCCAGGTTATGTAGGTTACGGTGAAGGTGGCGTATTAACAGAAGCGATCAGACGTAAGCCATACAGTGTTATTTTATTAGATGAAATTGAAAAAGCGCACCCTGGTGTACATGACATTTTTTATCAAGTGTTTGACAAAGGCACCATTAAAGATGGTGAAGGTAGAGATATCGACTTTAAAAACACAATTATTATCATGACCTCAAATGTGGGTACTGATACAACAATGAGTCTTTTTGAAGATGAAGAAACTGCGCCAAGCGTTCAGGGTCTGCAAAAGGCTATTCAAAATGATTTACTTGAAGTATTTAAAGCTGCATTTCTTGGTCGTATCAACGTCATACCCTATTTGCCACTTAATAAAGAAACTCTTGCAGAAATTACAAAACTGCAATTATGTAAAATAAAAAATAGAGTTAACAAAAATTACAAATCTGATTTTTTATATTCAGATCTTGTTGTAGATTATATAGTTAACAATTGTAATGACTCTGGTTCAGGTGCAAGAAATATTCATGCATTATTGCAAAATAATGTCTTGCCTTTATTATCTGAATCTTTACTTGATAGTCTTGTTAGTGGTAACAAAATCAATGATATATCATTAGATATAAATGATGGTTCTTTTGTTGTTAATATAAATTGATATATTTAAATTAGTTTCTTGTTTCTTTTTTGGAGTCGGATTATAATTTGTCCGTCTTCATTAATTGATGGAACATTGAGACATTGTCTTCGTCTAGGGAAAGGATATTGAAGACCTTTTCGTTGCGCAGTTAGAGATAATGATTTCAAAGGAATTTTGGGAAACCAAAAGTAAATGATCCAATGTAATGGATGTTATTTATAAATTAAAAGGAGCATTATCAAATGCAATCAAATACATATTTAAAATACGGTTCAATTAAAGGCGAAACTACTGCTGAGTCTTTTAAAGATTTAATCACAGTTTTATCATTAGATTGGAACGTAAGCCGTGAAATTTCAGCACACACTGGTACAGCAATGGACCGTGAATCTAGCTCAACTCGCTTAGGTGATGTAACTATCACTAAACTTCAAGATAAAGCGTCTCCAGACCTTTTCAAAGAAGCGACAATTGGTAAAGGCCTTCCGGCTGTTTTCCACATCACTAAGCAAGGTGATAAAGTTGAAGAAATCATGAAAATCGAACTTACAGATGCAATGATCTCTAGCTACTCTGTATCAGTTCAAAACGACCGTCCAGTTGAAACAATCACTATCAGCTACACAGAAATGATGATGACTGTTACTCCTACAGACGACAAAAATAACATCACTGCACCACTTGTTTATGGTTACAGCGGTGTTAAAGGTCAGCAAATGTAATTTTTTGCAGTACCTAATAGCTCTGAGTTTTACTCAGAGCTTTTTTGATCTTTAGGAAATAGGAAGCATGGAATGCAAAAAGCGACACAAGATAATAATGTAATTCAGATTAACACCCCAGCAGGTAAAGATGCACTTTACTTAACTCGGCTGGTGGTGCAAGAGTCTATGTCTGATTTGTTTGTGATGTCAGTGAATATGTTCACTATTGGTACACAAATAGCGCATGAAGATCTGGTGGGAAAACCTGTTTCTATTAAAGTAAAGAATGCCGATAGCGCAGGTGAGCGTTATTTTCATGGCATAGTTAGCCAATTAGTATCTAATGGTAGCCGCACCGCTGATATTGATGAGCAAAAAAATTATATAGATTACCACGCTACAATTGTGCCTTTCGCAGCATCAATGCGAAACCGAAAAAACAGTCGGATCTTTCAAAAGAAAACTATAAAAGACATTTTTGCCGATTTGTTTGGTCAACACAGTGTCGCTTTTAAAGATAATACAACTAAGACGTACCCTAAGTACGAGTATTGTGTTCAATACCAAGAGTCAGATTTTGACTTTATTCAACGCTTGCTTCAGCAAGAAGGTATTTTTTATTTTTTCGAGCATAGTAACAGTGCACATACGTTAGTACTTGCTGATGATATAACAGCTTACGAAGAATGCGCTGAAGCAAAAGTAGAGTTTACCTCTGGTCACCTCAGTGAGTCACACATAAATAAATGGCAAGGTGGTTTAAGTATTGCGCCTGGCAGCTACAAGCGTATTGGCTATGATTTTAAGCAACCACCACGATACCCTGATGGCGATCACAAAAAAGCTGATTTACCAACCCAGTCAGTCGCTGAAATTTTTGAATATACCGCAGAAGCTGAAACCCATCCAAGAGCTGCAGGTTTGGCAGCCGTTCAACTTGAATCATTACAGCGTAATATGAAGTTAAGTAGCGGTAGAAGTGATTGCCGTTCATTCTCGGTAGGTAAATTATTTAGCTTTAAAAAACATGAAGACCCGCGCCTAGAAGGTAAAACGTTTGCCATCACCTCGTTACTAACGTCTATAACGGTGCCAAATCAGTCAGGTATTCAGCAATCTGGCGCGCAAGAAGTATTTACCAACCACTTTGAATGTGTGCCAAAAGATGTGCCATATCGTGCAGCTCACAGCATGCGCAAACCTGTTATTCATGGTGTGCAAACAGCCATAGTTACGGGCGACAGCGCAGATGAAATTATGGTTGATCAATACGGACGTGTGAAAGTGCAGTTCGATTGGGATCGAGAAGGTAAAAAAGACTCGCAAAGTTCATGTTGGATCAGGGTTGCGCAAAACTGGGCCGGTAAAAAATGGGGGGCATTTTTCTTTCCTCGTGTCGGGCAAGAGGTATTAGTCGACTTTATTAATGGGGATCCTGATCAGCCAATCATTAGCGGTGCAGTATACAACGCTGACTTAATGCCTCCTTATGCATTACCTGCAGATAAAACACAAAGCGGTATTAAAACACGCTCAACAAAAGAGGGCGGTGCCGATAATTTTAATGAACTGCGTTTTGAAGATAAAAAAGGCAGTGAGCTTGTATACATGCAAGCTGAAAAAGATAAGCAGCTGTATGTAAAAAATGATCAAAAAGAAAAAATTGATAATGATCGATTCCTTGAAGTGGGCAACAATGATGATGCCAAAGTAAAAGTGAATCGCATCGTCGATATCGGTGAAAATGACACATTGAAAGTGGGTAAATCACTCAATATCGAAGCAGGAAAAGAAATCGTTATTAAGACCGGATCGGCAAAAATTACTATGAGCAGTAGCGGGAATATTTCTATTGAAGGCACAAATATTAATATTAAAGGCAGTAACGTAAAGGTTGATGGGAGTGCAATTACCCTTTCTGCTGGCATGATCAAGTTGAACTAGCATGGAATTACTTAATACGTTTCAACCAGGTGTCGTGCATGGCGCAGCAAGTAATGGCTTTACCGTTTATTGCCGTTATGGGCTTCCTCATTTGGTGTGTCTTTGTGTAAATCGCCCAGATGATCCGTTTTTAAACTTGCCAATAGATTATTTTAAGGGCCTAGATGGTTATTTTGCTGAGCAATTTTTTATAAACCTTCACCCTGTACTCAATAGTAGTAATGTGTTGTCGCATATTTACCAATACGCAACACAAACAAGCTCAATAATAAACGATCTCTCGTATGCAGAAATAGCGCAAGAGTTGGCAAAACTCGTGAGCACAAATAAGTTACAAGTTATTCCTTTAAACGAATAGCTAATAACAAGGAAGGTAATATGGGAAAACCCGCTTCAACGTTAGGGCACATGCATGTTTGCCCAAAAGTAACAGGTACAGTACCTCATGTTGGAGGGCCAATTGTAGTGGGTTCGGCCAATGTGTTGATTGGTAATATGCCTGCCGCAAGAAAAGGCGACATGCTTGTATGTGTTGGCCCACCAGATAGCATTAATAGCGGTTCTGGCACAGTTAAAATAAATGGGAAACCTGCGGCTAGAATGGGAGACAGTACTTCTCATGGCGGTAAAATTGTTTTAGGTAACCCAACAGTTTTAATTGGTGGCTAAGGTGTTATCACTCATTCTAAATGAGCATAAAGCAGCTCTTTTAAATTTAAATATGATGCAGCAAAGTGCTTTTTATAGCATTGGGTTTATTGCTCAAGTTCGTCAGCAGTTAATTTTAAAAGTACAAGCATCTCAGAGCGCTAGCAATGTACAGTTTGAAATGGTGCAGTGCATTATTGAAGAGCTCGAGACGTTAAAACAGCAAGAAACGTCATTAGATGACGTTGCAGAAGCATGCTTGGTTGCGCTGCAATTAATGTCTAACTCTCAAAAGCAGAGGTTTTTGGGGTTATTAAACCGACATGAGTTTACGCTTTTAAAACATAAGCTTTTGCAGAAAAGCTTAACAATAAGTGGGCCAGCCAATAGCGATCTTTTGAATTGGGCAAATGTGTACGGTAAATCAGAGACACAGGCGATTATTTATAAAGCGATAAAACGTGCTGTAAAACAGCTGCCAGATATGACTGAAATGCAAGAAACAGTAAACGCATTTGAAAAGGCTGCGATGATTAATTCACCGTTAATGTCTGTGTACCTATTATTGTTAGACTCACAAAGGATGAATTTTGTTTGCAACTATGTGAGCCAGCAGTTTACTCGAGAGCAAGCTATTGCGGTGCTATTGCAAACTGGGGCAACAAAATATGTCCCTATGGCTGTTGCGCTGTTGACCGAAGTGAGGTCGGCCAAGAATCTTGTTGCTGGTATTAAACGCTGCTTAGGTAGTCAGCTCGATGAATTAGTTGCATTTGATACTCAAATTCAGGCTGGCTATTGTAAGCAAGCCGCTGTTGATTTTCAGCGCCAATTTGCATTTAGTTGGCCAGAGCAAAAGATCAAATTTAATGATCAAACCCTGGTTTATGGCTTTGCGATGAATAGACCTGTTAGTGTTGCAAGCCTGCAAGGTGTTGATTTTTTTAGTTGGCAGGTGATTACAATTTTAAATGCGCTTAAATATGACTGTCGAAATAGTCAAGCGAGTTAGCATTGAGTGCATTTAAAATTTCAATACAGCAGTTTGATACACCTTATGAAGTAGCCCCAGAAGTATTAGTACTAGAGGGGAGCTCGGGTCATGAGCAAGTGCAAAACTGGCATTCATTTGATGCCTTTATTTATGATTGTATTGTAAAAGCAAAGTCAGTATTGAAAGAGTCAGACGTGCAGCAACCGTTAATTTGGTTATTACCGGCACTGCCTTTTCAAACTGATCACAAAACACTATTTATAAACAGCCTTCAGCAGCGTTATGGCATTGCTGTCGAACAGATGATTTTTGAAGGCGCAAACGCTATGCACAGTGCGATCGCATTAGCTAAAGAGCAAAATTTTAGTGCTTTTGATGTGGTAGCAATTGATGGTGTGTTTAAAGCCTCAAAGCATAACGGCTTTGAATATTTGGGTATTGCGGCTTGTAAGGCATGTGTTGAATTTACTCAGGTAGGCTGGGCGCTGCAATCTACGAGCATGTGTTCTTCTGTAGATATAGCAAAGCATCAGCCTATACATGCAGAGCTTGAACGTATTTTATCGCTAAATGAACAAAAAATAGATTTAGTGTTTGCCCCAGGAAATGGCCTAGAAAGTGATGATTGGGTAAGTTATTTACCTGTTTTAAGTAAAAAAATTAATGAACAAACGATGTTCCAACTTCCTAATTATAAATTAGGCAAAATGGGAGCAATAGAAGGGGTTGTAAACCTCGCAAGCCTGACAAATAGCGCCCTTTATGCTGAGCGTTTTGGGCAGGCGTTAATAATTTCGCAAGAGTACAACAAGTACCAAGCCGTCGCGTCATACTTATGGATAAGTAAGGAAATGTGCAACTAATGGATAGTAAAGCAGTTGTGTTACAGGGAACACGTTATCCCATCTGCCTCGTGTTAGCTAAACAGCCAGCCCCCAGTGGTTTTATTGCTGTCGCAACGAATACGCCGGATAGTGCCTACAAATTTGTAGCTGAGGTTGGTGCGGTATTAAGTGGCGATGCTGCTAAACGATTAGATCTTATTCAATTATTAAATGTTGCTGGTATTAATTGTCCAAGGCAAGCAACAGCGCGCGAAACTGCATCGGCTTTGATAAAAGCCTTAACCTCAGGTGCCATTACGTGCTACCAGCAGCAAGTAAAAAGCACCATTCAAGTCAGTGATAATACTCGCTCATCGCAAAGTAGCAGTTCAGCGTCTTCGGCTGTGCCAAGTAATGCCAAAAAAGCAACACAAGCTCCTGCTAGCAATAAGGGCAGTGCCAGTAACACAACCGCAAGTGAAACGCCTATAACAGAACAAGAATGCCGTTCAGACCCGGTTTCGATGCTAACAGGCGAAGAAATTCTTCCTTTAACTGACTTCTCATTAGCCGCAAATAGGCCTTTAACGTGGCGTCGGTTATATCGTTCGTCTCACTGTAATCAAAAAACAATACTGGGTAATGGCTGGCGTCACGATTATTTAGTGCAATTAACCGAGCATTATCTCCCGCCGCCGAAAGTGGGCCCAAAGAAAAAGGGCACCTACTGGCTTGAGTATCATGACGAACATGGTGCGACTCATAAGTTTGAAAAAGTGAAGCCGGGGCAATCGAGTTATCAGTTAAGTAGTAACTTGGTGCTTCATTATAAAGAAAATGGCAAGCAAGTATTAGTAACACCAGATGATAAGCACCTGACGTTTATGCCGGGTGGATCAGCATGGTTGCTCGAAAAAATCATCAATGAAAAAGGTCAAAGCACCCGTTTTTATTATGATTCGATGGAGCGTTTACAACGTATTGAAGTAAACAAAGTACGCGGCTGTGTACTGAAATATAATAAGCATGGTTTGCTCAAAACGGTGCACGCTTATCGTACTAATGAACAAGGAAAATTAGTTCTTTTAGATCAGCCGTTAGCCAGTTATGAGTATGATGAACAGTCAAACTTAGTTGCGGCAACAAACCAATTTGCTGAACAAGAGCGTTATGAGTATAACGCTGCAAATTTACTATTAAAGCGAACTAGAGCAAGCGGTTTTAGTCATCACTTTGAGTGGGACTCGTATGGTTATGATGCCAAATGTATTAAACAGTGGGGGGATGACAACACCTATTGTTATCGGTTCGAGTACCAAGGAAATAAAACAACCAGTATAGATTCACGCGGCAATCAAGAACACTTTGTGCACAATGAGCAAGGTAAGCTGATTGAGCACACTGATGCCAACGGTAATATCACGCGCTATGATTACAATTCGCTAGGGCAAAAAGTAGCGCAAACAGACGCCTTAGGTCATCAAACGCTTTATACCTATACTGAATACGGCCAACTTGAATCAGTAACCCAAGCTGATGGTAACCGCACTCAATTTGGCTATAACCAACTTGGTCAACAAGTCGTTGTTATTTTGCCAAATGGCGAGAAGATTAAACGCCAATACAGTGCCTCAGGGTTACTACAAAGTGAAACCCAAGCAGATGGACGAATAGCACTTTACAGTTACGACAAACAAGGTAATTTGACCCAGCATGTCACACCAAACGGTCATGTATTAAAATACACGTGGAATGAACAAGGTGAGCTACTTGCAAAGCAGCACAATGATGAGCTCATTCGTTATAGCTACGATAACCTCGGTCGTATAAACGCAACCATTAACCAAGCCGGTCTGCTTACTCAATTTAAATATAATGAACAAGGGCAACTAGTTGAAACAACCGCGTTTGAGCAAAGTAACCCTGATAACAAGCAACAACAGCTTTTTACTTATGATGATGCTGGTCGATTAGTTCGTTCGCAAAACGGTAATGGTGATACCACAGAGCAGCACTTTGAGGGACTAAGCCAACCTCACTGCGTGATCCAGCCAGATGGCAGTGCACTGCATTTAACGTATGATAAAGAGCGAAATTTAACCGCAATCGAGCGTAGTGACGGCCATATTTATCGCATTAATTACGATGCAAACGAAAACCCAATACAAATCACGGGTTTTGATGGTACTGAGCAGCAATTTAAGTACGACGCATGTAATCGCTTAGTGGCTGTCACGCAAAGCGACAAACGCCATGTAAATATTAAGCGTGATAAGCTGGGCCGCGTTATTTCGCAGCACGCAAGTCTGGCCACCAATAAACACATAGTTAATAACGCTAACCACTACAGTTATACGACAGAGGGCAAAATAGCACGTGCTCACAATGAGCAATCAACGATTAAACAGTCGTTTGATAAAGGCGGACGACTACTCAATGTTGAGCAAACTCACAACCAGTCTCAAACCCATAAACTCGCATATAGCTACGATGACTATGGCAGACGACAGTCTCTTACCTTGCCAGACTCAACAATCCTTTATTACAACTACAATAGCTTTGGTCAGTTAAGTGCTATACAGGTAAAGCGAGCGGATGGTGAGTTAGCAAAACTCGTCGAGCTTGGCTACGACAGCCAAAATAATATCAAAACCCAACGTTTCGGTAATAAGGTTACCCTTAATCAGGCGTTTGATGTTTTTGGGCGTTTAACGCAGCAGCAACTATCGCATCCAGAGCACACACTATTTGATAGCTGTAATTATCAATATGATGCGGTTAATCAACTCATTACGCGTGAAGAACAAGGCATTAGCTGCCAAAATACACAGTTTGAATACAATAGCCTTGGCCAATTAATTCAGCAAAATCTAGCTGATGCAAAGTCGGATACACAAGCACCAGAAACCGCCAAACAATTTCAGTGGGACAGTTTTGGCAACCCGATTAGCCAAACTCAAGTGCAGCATGATGAAGCAGTCAATAAACAAGAAGCTAATGATGCTGTTACACATAGCCAAGTCGATGCCGACAGGTTAACGCATTTTGGCGATAGCGATTTTGAATACGATGACTGTGGTAACCAAGTACGCGAAACGGGCAAAGGCATAAAAACGCACCGTGAATACAATGCATTCAACCAATTAAGCAGCTTTAACAACAATGGCACGCTAACACATTACGACTATGACCCACTAGGTCGTCGTATCGCTAAGCAGACTGAGCATGGCAAGATTGATTATATTTGGGATAACGACCAACTAATAGGTGAATACCAGCACGGCGAGTATACCTGGTACATCAACTTACCCAATCAATTTCACCCGGTCGTACTGATTAAGCAAGGTGAGCTGTATTATTACCACCTAGACCAACTAAACACCCCACGTTTTGTTACCAACAATAATGCAGAAGTTGTATGGCAAAACCATGCTGATGTGTACGGCTATGAAGAACCAGAAACCCATGCTGGCTTTAATAAAGAAAACAGCTTCACTCAGCCAATACGTTTTCAAGGGCAATATTTTGATGAAGAAAGCGGCCTACACTACAACCGCTACCGCTATTACAGCCCCAAACAACAACGCTTTATAAACCAAGACCCCATTGGCTTAGTAGGCGGCATAAACCATTACCAATATGCGCCGAATCCAGTGAATTGGGTGGATCCGTTAGGACTTAGTTGTAAAGAAACTAAAGCAATTGAAGTGCCTGCGTATGATCATAACGATCCTATGGCTGATGCAATAACCCCTGTTGCTATTACACCAGTTGAATGGTTCGTTGAAGGGCTTGCAGATGCTGCCGAGGCAATAAGCCAAATGGTAGATACAGGCGTAACAGCTGCTGGGGTTGCGACTGCGGGTATTGCACTTATACCAGGTAAAGTGGCAGATAAAGCACTCGAGCCTGCGGTTAAAAAGTTAGACGATGTAATAAAATTAGACCCAGGTAAAAAAGGTGGTTGGAATAAAGCTCTTAATGGCAAATTACAGCCTAATAGCAAGTATGAAGTTGGTAACTATACATACGGTACCGATGAACTTGGACGTGTAAATTCTGTTAGTGGTAAACTGGACTTGTCAAAAGCCGATCGAAATAAATATCAACAAACCAAAGCAGGTAAAGTTGATGGTATTAAAGATGGACTGGACGACGATGAAGGGGGACATTTAATCGCTTCAATTTTTAATGGTCCGGGTGAGCAAATCAATTATGCTGCTATGGATGGCAATCTCAATAAAGGTGCTTGGAAGAGCATGGAGAATAAATGGGCAAAGGCTTTACAAGAAGAGCCACCTAAGAGTGTTGAAGTGGAGATTCGAGCTATTTATGAGAATGATAGTAAACGCCCGTCATCCTTTGATATATTTTATGAGATTGACGGTGTTGAAGAGTTTGTGAATTTAAAGAATAAACCTGGAGGCTAAATTAAATGAACGTTGATGATATATATAACAGTGTCGCACAAAATATGTTAGTAAATATAGGCAGGCAAGAATGGTCAAAAGCTGTAATTGAAGTAGAGTATTATGGAGACGATGCACTTAAGATGAAAGGCGGCTTTCATCAAAAAAATACAGATTTTACTTCATTTAAGTTTAGAAATTTTGATAGAAAAATTGTAAATGATTTTCAGCAGCTCCATGAAATTACAACTGAAAATGATTCGAACATGTGGAATCGTGCTGTATTTCATCTGAAACCAACTGGTGAATTCAATATTGATTTTTCATGGGATCAAGAATTGGCAGATGAAATAGAACGGTTAAATGACGAATAAGTTTTTTGATAACTTTTACAATTATGCGGGATTTGGTCCCGCGATAAAAGCGACAATGCCAACACAAGAGACGCTTGAATTTTTTAAAGGCAAACTTCCAGACCGTTTGCTTGAATACTGGCAAAAGTATGGATTTTGTGGATGGGGTGATGGCATTTTTTGGTTAGTAAACCCACAAGATTACCATGATATTTTACAAACATGGCTTGAGGGCACCGAATTCGCTGAACGCGAAAACAATGGAGTTGATAAATATTATGTAATTGGTCGCGGTGCTTTTGGAAATTTACTTATTTGGGGGAAAACATCAGGTCAGAGTATAGATGTTAATTCAAACTTTGGAATGATTTTTCCAACAGATTACTCTGAAAAATTAAAGGAGCGAGGAGAGGAACGTTCAATTGACTTATTTTTTGCAGTTCGAAGAAAAGAGTCATTTGATCAAAAAGACATTAACGAAAAACCTTTGTTTGAGCATGCACTAAAAAACCTAGGCCCATTAGAAGCCGATGAAATGTATGCGTTCGTTCCTGCGTTGGCTCTTGGTGGTGTAAATAAGCTTGAAAATTTGCAGAAAGTAAAAGCGATTGAGCATTTGAATTTTCTAGCTGAATTGGGCGAAAAACGCATAATGGCTGATATTGTCGCTATGTCTAATGAACTACATAAGAAGTAACGCTGTAGCGGTTAATCATTTCAACTAAGCAATATTAAATTGGGTATCCATCGGGTACTAAATAAGCCATTTTGTTGAACGTTAATATGAAATGGCTTTGAAAATAAATACATGAAAAGGACTTTCATATGTCAGCAATAAGAATAACTCAGTCAGTTGGTCTGTGTGGTGTTAATAATCCAGCTGATGTAAAAGCAATTCAAACAGCATTAAATAAATTACTTAAATTGCTCCCTTCTATAAACGCATTGGTCGTGGACGGGCGTTTAGGTTCCCGCCCAGAAAACTCTAAAACAGTTGCTGCAATTAAACAGTTTCAAAGCAAAGTTGTAGGTATGGTGCGGCCAGATGGGAAAATAGACCCAAATGGCCGAACTCACAAAAAGATTAACGAGAAACTAATAATTAAAAGCCATCAATTACGTTTTAAATTACCATTGGCATCATCGAATGTTCAAGAGTTAACTGAATCTGACTTTTTGAGTGTTGCTAAGGCATTGAATTGTAAAGTTGCTGCGATTAAAGCTGTAGCTGAGGTTGAATCTTCTGGTGATGCCTTTTTACCTAACGGAAAACCAAAGATTTTATATGAAGCGCATATTTTCTCGCGATTCACAAACCATCAGTATGATTCGAGTCACCCGTCTGTTTCTAGTAGGAGTTGGAATCGAAGCTTATATGTTGGAGGTGCTCTAGAATATAAAAGGCTCGAAAAGGCTATGGAGTTGGATGCAACAGAAGCTTTAAAATCAACTTCATGGGGGCGTTTTCAGATTATGGGTTTTAATTTTAGAGCTGCAGGATTTGCGAGTGTAGAGGCTTTTGTTAAAACAATGTTTACTTCGCAAAGGAAGCAGTTGGATGCATTTGTGAACTTTGTTAAAAGTAAAGGTTTAGAAGAGTATCTCAGAACATTGAATTGGGCTGCATTTGCCCAAGGTTACAATGGCTCACAGTACGCCCAAAATAATTATGATATTAAATTAAAAAAGGCCTTTGACAAATATGATAAAAAATAAGCTTTTTTCTGTTTTGCTCACTTTGCCGCTATTGTGTATTAATGCGTGCCAAGCGAATCCAAGTGACTTTGTTGTTATTTTTAAGTGCCATTCAGATACGCCAACCAAGATCAGTGTGGTAGTTAAGGAGCATAAAGGCCTTTTTGAACTAGAGCAATTTAGTCATTTGCAATTTAAGCACTCAATGCCTGAAAAAGTAATTGCTATCGGTAAATTTAGCTATCACCGCCCGTTGGTTACAGAACATAGTATGGAGTTTAAAGTCGGTGAAAATAAATTAACACTGAGTGATTATCACAGTGAAGAACTAGGTATGAATATAAAAGAAAAATCGGTCACGTTAGTCCAAGGCGGTAAGAAAGAGTATTGGCTTTGTGATGATTTGAGTTCTAGTCAGTTACCTTCTGTAGATGATTTTAAGAAATAAGGTATTTCCGTTATGGGTTATGGAGATACATTAGGCGAGAACTCTGAAAGTAACTTGCTCTAGAAAATGATAGGTGGTCGATATTTCCACTTTAGAAGTCATTGAAAAAGCAGTATCTAGAAATAGAAATTAGATTCGAAATTACGGCTATACAATTTTTAGTCGTGAATTAAAGGGAGGTTTAAGCATATGTTTGGCTTAATAAAAAAATACGATGTTCATATGTGCTCTGAGGTCAAGGGTTGTATTTTGAATAATGGAGAGCCGGTAAATGGAGCAAGGATACGTCGTGAGTTAACTTATGCTCACTCAGTTGTTGAAATTGATGAAACCGTAACAGATGCTAATGGCTATTTCTCAATGCCTGAAATTTTAATAACGTCAAAAAAGCCTGGTGATATGTTTGTTCACGATGTTGTATTACAACGCATTACAATTTTAAGTAATGAAGAAACGTATGTTTTATGGAACACAAAACAACTAGGTATTGAACCATTCAAAGAGATAGAAGAAAAATTACTTACTCTGAATGGTGATTTAAGTTCACAAGAAGTGCGATTCACTTTTCCCAATAAGAAAAACCCGAGTTTGGAATTCGATGGGTTAAGTATTTGCAGGTGGGAAAATGATTTTGAAGTTTTTGAACTTGAGGATGATGGAACACAATTTTTTAGTAGTTAACTTTTCTAATTAAGGATGAATATGAAAACGTTGAGCCCAACATTGGCAGTTAACCTTGCCGAATTTGCTTATGAAAGTCTTACAGGTAAGTTAGATGTACCTATAGTTCTGGCAAAGCAGTTTCTTTTTAACAGTAAGTCATCACTAAAAGGGGTTACAGGAACCTGTTTGGAGCATGTTTTAAATCATAGTAGTGGCTTTGGGTATATTGGTGAAGGAAGAAACGGTGGTATTTATGAAAAAGAAATTGTCATCACTTTCCGTGGTACTGCAGGCATTGCTGACACACTAACAGATTTACATTGTGGAATGACGGTGGGGCCAAACTATAAAGCCGTACATGCAGGTTTTAATCGTACTTTTGAATCTATTAAACCACAATTATCAAAAATACTCAGTAAATTAGGTAGCAGACCAGTTCATTGTGTCGGTCATAGTTTAGGCGGAGCAATTGCAACATTGGCTGCTAATTGGATTAAGGCGCAATTTAAGGTGCCGGTAAAGTTATACACATTCGGTGCTCCAAGAGTCGGCTGCAACCCATTTGCAATTCAAACTGAAACAAATTTAAATGGTATTTACCGTGCAGTACACAGGAGTGATCCTGTCCCTATGGTACCTGTTTGGCCATTTGTACATGCTGGGAGCGAGTATAGGCTTAGTACTTGTGTTTCTTTAACGGGGGCTGCTCACAAAATGGCAGGGAATGCAACAGGTTATATTAATACCGCATCTCGTTACCCAGACTATAAAAGTATGGAAAGAGGCTCATTATCTAATTTGACGATGACACGTTTAAAGTATGTTAATCGCCATCATGCATCATTTAATGCTCACTGGGCAGATAAAATCACGAGCGCACTATTAACGCTCTTACGAGAGAGTGGCAAAATAACAAGCATATTAGCGCAAGGTGTCGTTGCTTGTACTTTGACTATATATGATGCTTTAGCGCGTAGCTTGGTTGAAATATCAAAAATGTCCTCGAAATATGCAGAAGATTGTAAAGGGGTGCTAGGCCATATACTTAACTTTGTTGGTAAGTCTGGCGTTACTTTGGTTGATATTACCTATTCCAAAGTGAAGAAAATACTTTATTGGATGCTAGAGAAACTCAATCAGTTAGTAATAGCAGCAGTAAAAGTATCGCCTTATATTGGAATTAGTTAAACAAGGTCATACTGTATGAAGCCCATATACGCTAATTTTAAACTCATGGGCTTTATTCACCTATTTTAAATCAAGAAGTTTAATCTCACAGCAAGGAGCTATAAACGCTATTAAATGCGCTATAGGAACAGTATGGAACAACAACATCAACAAACACTCACCCAACTAGTCAACGATGTTTATAACAAACCGGACTTAATCGAAGAACATCAGGTTCTTATTCAACCCTTATTAAAAGACTTGCTAGCTAGTGCGCCAGCGGGCTTTGAGGGGATGGCAACGATGATCCACAGCCATTTTGTCAATGGACTTAAATCTACCAATCCAAATATTCAAAAGTTTGAACTTGAGTCAGGGCTTTTAAAGCTTAAGCCTTATTTTCAACGAATTAATCAGTAATTTACAAAATCTTAGTTTAGGTAAACAAAGTACAAGGATGGTTTATGTCATTAATGAATGCGTGCATTTTAATGCTGCTATTGCAGCCATTGTTTGTTTACTTTGCGTTATTTGCAAAAGAAGTTGATCTTAATGAAGACTCGCAAGATTCGACTGTCATGCTATTTAACTTTGGTCTTTTGGGTATCACGCCTAGTGTTGCTTATTTTTACATGGAGCAGTTTTGGTTCGCAGTTGGTATGTTAACTGGCATCACACTATTAGGTTTAACACTTGCTAAAACTTTAGAATCAAAGGGCAAAAGGCCATTGGATATCATCTTAACTTTGCGTTTTTTGACGTCGTGGCTGCTTATTTTTGGCGTTATATATTGGTTAATTTCATTATTTACAGGCTCACCAGAAGTTCAGCCAACAATTGCTGATGCTGATCAGCAAGTTGAGCCATTTTATCAGCTATTTTGGCCTTCATTTTACTATTTAGGTTTAATGGTTTTTACATTTTTACTTAAAGTACTCGAGTTTCGCTTTCAATTAAAGCCAGCATTATCTGGTACTTTTTTGATACTTGCGGCAGCGTTAATCGGTATATCACCACTCGTTGATGGCAGTTTTATTCTTGGCTTGTTTATAAATATCGTCATATTTTTTATTTTTTGCTCTATGTATATGGAAATTAATAAAATAAATGACCCCTCTGGCGGAGCGATTGCTTTTTTATATGCATATATATTATCAATGGGAGTTGGGGTGGCTATTATCGTAAAAATTATACATGTAATATTTTTTACTTCTGAAGTTTGATTTTTGACCTTGCAAGGGAGGTTGTTTTTTAGTTATTATTTGTACCTGTTTTGTTGTTTTTATTCTGCGTAAATTAATAATGTATAAATCAGCATAATAAGGTTTTTGTTGCCATAAATTGCATTGCAAGGAGGCTTGGTGTGTTCTCATCAAGGGTTAGGCAGTTAGCTATATTAATTGCTACATTATTTGTTTTATTCACTACGACACAGGTATTTGCGAATATGTTTGGTTTTTTTAATAAAAGTGATTTTATTTTGTCTGCCCCTGTTAAAGGGCAGCTATTTGATGATGGGAAGCCTGTTGCAAATACCAAAGTGATGCGTTCGCTTACTTACGGTGATGAATATATCGACGAAACAGTAACTGATGAACAGGGCTATTTTACGTTTTCAGAAAAAACAATTAAAACCAGTAAACCAGCTAACATGTTCGATAATGACTCATTGGTACAGCACATTTATTTAGAAAATGGCACGCCAGAGGGAATAGTATTGTGGTATACACTTGTGTCACTGCATGAAAATAGTCAAACCCTCAAACGATTACTTGCTGATTTAGAATGCGATATTTCTAAAGAGCCAGAAACATACGATATTCCTATCGAAGAAGATACAAGCCATACTTTTGCGATTTATACATCATGTAAACTTTAACCTAAAACATCTCATACAAAGGGAACTTATATGAATACCTTGACGCCTACTCAAGCGGTGCAACTCGCTGAGCTTGCTTATAAAGCAAAAAGTATTAAAACAACTAATTTACTTAATCACTCATTGCACGCTTCTTTGCGAAATAGCTTTAATTTCTCAATTAACCCAAGTGCTGTACAAGGTGTGTCGGGTGGTTTTTTCTCTCATTTATTTGGTTTAAGTACAGGTTTTGGTTTAGTTGCACACGGAAAAAATGAGTTTCAAGGTGATTCTGTTATCACCATTCGTGGCACAGCCTCTTTAAGAGATGGTTTAACAGATGCAAACTTCGGTTTAAGTGGTGGTTCAAACGGTAGTATGGTTCATGCGGGGTTTAATAAAACGTTTTACACCATGAAGCCGGGCCTGCAAGAGTTTGTAACAGCAAATATACGTGACAAAGTAACAGGATGCGTACATTTAGTTGGCCATAGCTTGGGTGGTGCACTTGCAACGTTAGCGGCAGATTGGATCAAAGCTGAATATTCGTTACCTGTAAAACTGTATACATTTGGCTCTCCTCGTGTTGGTCTAGATAACTTCTCAAGAGCCGCAACAGGCAGAATCGATAAGATTTATCGTTGTACTCATGGTGCCGATCCTGTCACTAAAGTGCCGTTATGGCCATTTTCTCATGCTCCTTATCAGGGCCAAGAAATTCGTTTAGACAGCGGTCAAGGTTTAAAAGGTGCTGCCCACAAACTCAGTGGGACACCTGGCTACATCAATACCGCAAATAGTAATGATTGGGGCAACCTGACAATCCGTGCGAATCATTATCTAAATACACCTGTGCGTTTAAATTTTGAAGATCGTAATCAAGCATCATTTAATTCACATTGGGCAGATAAATTAGGTGCGGCGCTTGTTACCTTATTAAAAGACGCTGGTTATTACAGTGCTGTTGCAGCACAAGCAGCGATTGGAACAGGCCTGACATTTTACGACATGCTTGCTCGAACTTTAGATAAAATTGCGAAAGCATCAGCCTCATTTGCTGCACAAACACTGGGTCTTATTGGTCATATGTTGGTGTTTGCTGGCAAAGTTGTTAGCAAAGCCGTAGAACTAACATACAGTGTTATTAAGTGGGCTTTTGACTCGACTCTTGGTGCTCTTTATCGCGCCGCAAAAGACGGCCTAAATGGCTTAGATTAATAACATATTGGGCATGCTGGTTAGCATGCCCATTTCTTATTATTTTTCGTTTTCTTTTAATGAGCTTATTAGTATTCCATTCTTACTCAGCTCACTTTGTAGCTTTAATGCACTGCTTTTTAAGTTTGGTAACGTCTTGTTATTTATGATATCAACTGCTTCACTTAACTGCTCTGAAGCATGTTTAGCCGACATTTTTCTACTGATTGCTGCATCAATAATAAATTGACTTTTGCTGTAAAAACGACGAATTTCAGTTAAGAACTCACTGGGCGTTTCTAAGGTTGTGGGTGAATACTGCATGGTCTGCCAAATATACTTTTCGATGGTTGGCTTGTTATATTCAAGTTCAGACTTAGGTGGGCTTTTTGCAAGTAAATTAGCAAATTTTTTGAGATGTTCAGCATTATCTTTAACTTCATCATATAGAGAAGTTCTAAGATAATAATTATCTTCCATTTTACTGAATGAGTCGAATTTTAAAGCTTGCTCTAAACCACTTTGGGCTGCAAGATAAACCCCGAAAATAGTTGAAAAAACGAGGAATAATTGGTTTAGCCAAAAACCAGTACTTTTTAGTTCTTTATTATCAACGGTTTTAAATGCTGTAGTGATCTTTGGAGTATTTCCTTTATCCATTATTAAATTCCTTTTATTATTTTGACTTAGTATCTCACAGCTGTTTTATTTATAAACTTTATTCTCTTTCTAACAGCACAGCGCCGCTGTGCTCTTCACCTAAATAATCATCTTTGTTGTAGATAGGGCATTTGGCCATTGATAAACAGCCGCAGCCAATGCAACCATTAACGCGCTCGCGTAATCGTTGCATGTATTGAATTCGTTCATCTAATTGTGTTTGCCAGACTTTTGAAAGAGCTGCCCAATCTTGTTTAGTGGGTGTGCGTTGCTCGGGTAGGGTGCCTAAAGTTTGTTTAATGTCTTCAAGAGTTATGCCCATGGTTTGCGCAGCTTTTATTACGGCAATTCGGCGCAAAACATCGGGTTTATAGCGGCGCTGGTTACCGTTATTACGCCAGCTGCGAATAAGCCCTTTCGACTCATAAAAATGCAAGGTCGAAACTTTTACGCCACTGCGTTTTGCTACAAAGCCAACCGCTAGGTTTGCATCAATAAGTTTCTTATCTGACATAATTTGCTCCAAGGTGTTGACCTAAAGTTAGCTTGAGGTTTTACGCTGCGCACATCATAAAAAAGGAGTGATAGTCATGCAACAAAAACCAATAACAAATACGGTAATTATTTATTCAAGTGCACGAAAAAAGGGTAGCACGAGCTTGCAAGTTATTGATTATAAAGCACAATATGGTGGTGATCTGGTATGTCTAGATGATTATGTTATCTCGCCTTATTGCTACGATAAGCAATATAAAAATGATGACTTTTATGCGGTATTTGAAGCGCTGTTGAATTATCAACACTGGGTATTGGCATCGCCAGTGTATTGGTATAACACCACACCGCAGTTTAAAGCGTTTTTAGACCGGATCACTGATTACATGGATGATGAAACTCTCAGGCCAAAACTGAGAACACTGCGTGAAAAGCAGTTTTCATTGCTCTCAAATGCAGGATCTGCTCAGGCACCTAACGCGTTTATCGAGATGTTTAAAAACACCTTTAATTACTTAGGCATGACCTTTAAAGCGCACCAACATATTGATGCTAGTTAAACGGGTTTAAACAAGGTAGGCTAGAGTAAAAAACAACAGGAACTTTTATGAAATCAACACTGTTAGGTTTATCTTTAGCCTTATTATCTTCGTTTAGTTATGCAGAGCAAGCTGAGCCTGCTATCAAAGGTTTTGGTTTTTATTATGATGTGCCAAACCATGCACCAATCTTTGATCAAACGGTTTTCAAAGTGGCATTTGATGTAGCTGATGCGGCAGAAAAAGGGGCGCAGAATAATAAAATGAACTCATTAGCACGGTTCATTAATATGCATATAGCCCATGGTGTGAAGCCTGAGAACATTCAACTCGCTTTAGTTGTGCATGGTGGCGCGAGTGTTGATGTACTGGAAAACAGTTTTTATAAACAGCGCTTTGACAGCGATAATAAAAATCAGCAATTGATCTCACAATTGTTGGCACATAATACCGTTGTGTATGTGTGTGGGCAGTCTGCAACGCACATGAAGGTAAAACAGCAGCAGCTTATTCCTGGTGTGCAAATGGCATTATCAGCAATGACGGCGCATGCACAGTTGCAGCAGCAAGGTTACACATTGAATCCATTCTAATGAATATCTTATGTTTTGGTGATTCAAATACCTATGGTATTTCGCCCGTCGATGGTAAGCGCTTTGCTGCCGATGAGCGCTGGCCTAGTTTACTGGGTATTAAATTAGGTGCCGGCTATCAAGTTATTGAAGCCGGCCAGCCTAATCGTACACTGGTGAACGACCCGCCTTTCAGTGGCGATAAACTGGGCATTAAATACTTAGAACCCTACTTAGCGGCTTATCATTTAGATGTGATTGTTATTCAGCTCGGCACGAATGATTTAAAGCGCCGTTTTGCGCTGTCGGTTGTTGATATTGCCAACGCACTAGAAGCACTTATTTTAGATATAAAAAACTATTATCGGCACCGTGAATTACCCAAAATAATAATTTTGAGCCCGCCAGCGGTGTATGAGGTTGGCGCGTATAAATCTATTTATGCAGGAGCAGAGCTAAAAGCAAAACGGTTAGTGGAAGAGTTTAAAAATGTTGCTGACAGCAACAACTGCTGTTTCGTTAACTGCTTTGAATTAATAACACCATGTTCTTCAGAAGGCGTTCATTGGCCAAGCTCACAGCATAAGACACTTGTAGATCACTTGAGAAGTTGTCTCTAAAGTAAAACTTTGCTGTGTTCTTTAAATGATTTACCAATTTTTATCTTATCACCAGTATCTAGCTCTACATGTTCGTTCGTAACGGCTATGACTCTGCTGTTATTCACCATGTATGATTTATGGATTTGAGTGAATGAGCCTAATAGCTGCTCTAAGATCTGTTTTAGGGTTGTTGTTGCGAGGATCGTTTGGTCTTCTTGGTGTACTTTTACATAATTTCCATACGCTTCAATGTATTCAATTGTATCTAAGCTAAACTTGCGTTTTTCGCGATCTACTTTTAGGGTGATTGTTTTACTTTTCGGCGTTTGGGAAATACGTTCACGGACTTTATTTATTGCTTGCTGTAAACGTTGTGCAGATACAGGTTTGAGTAAATAATCAGTAACATTTAGCTCGTAACCTGCGAGTGCATATTCTTCATAAGCACTCACAATGATAATTTGAGGCGGGTTAGCGAGTGATTGAATGAGTTCTAACCCTGACAACTCTGGCATGTTTATATCTAAAAAAACGACTTCAATAGTTGATTTTGCTAATTGGTACAAAGCATCTTTTGCGCTGAAATGCTGAGAAACTACTTTGATATCTGAATACGACTCTAAATGATGAAGAATTACTTGATGAGCAAGTGGTTCATCATCAACAATAATTGCTTTAATCATTTGATAGTTCCAAAGAGAGGGTGGTTTGCCAAAGTCCATTGTTATTATGCACTAATAAAGTATGTTTTTCTGGATATAGAAGCTCTAAACGGCGCTTTAAATTGTTTAGCCCCATGCCTGAATTATCATTATTGTTTTTGCGAGGAATGCTATTTTCGCAATATAACGTTAAAACGTTGCCATTTAAGGTTAGTTTTATCGTTACTTCAGCGTTTTCTTGTGCGTGTTCAACACCGTACTTTATGGTGTTTTCGATTAAAATAATAAGAAGCAGTGGCGCTATAGAAAGAGGGTGACTAGTTTCAGGCCATGCTAGGTTAAATCTACAGTTATTTGCATGCCTTATCTTGTGAAGCTCAAGAAAGTTTTTAATGTAATTTAGCTCTTTTTCGAGTAGAACGAATGGTTTTTGCCCTTCATAGACGGTGTATCTCAGTAAGTCAGCCAGCTGTAATACCAATTCAGGTGTCTTTTCTGATTTTGTTAATGCAAGTGCATATAAGTTATTTAAAGTATTAAATAAAAAGTGCGGATTAATTTGCTGCTGTAATAGCTTTAGTTCTGTTTTTATTTGCTGTTTGGCAATTTCTTCTAATTTATGGTGGTGCTGCTGGCGTTCAAACGCCAAGATAATGGGTGTAGAGATACTTAAAAATAAAAACATAAACTGATAATTGTACTTATTGATAATGTCTAGGTTGCCTCCCGGAGTTAGATTGGCAACATTTGAGGGTAAGTCATTAACAGGCAATGTAAGCACAATAGCGGCAAGTAATGGTGTTAAAACAACCATGCTAATTAAGCATGCAGATACAAAAATGAGCACTCCATGCTTGGCTAAGAATTGACGTATTAAAATGTAACGATTAAATAAAAAAGTGCCGTGTACAATAATTGCGTAGACCAAAAGCTGAGAAAAATACCAAATAAATTGATTATAGTTTGTAAGTAGCTTTTGAGTATCAAATATCAATGCAAAGGGTTGATTTAGCAAAGGTTCGTTATGGCTGTTGAGTATGCCAGCCATGACAAAGGCCCAGCCAAAACATATAACAAAAACAACTTTATTTAATGTAAACAAAGAGCTCATCCAACTGGTTAATTTGGATTTTTGGTTCTTCTTAAAGCGTTGGGATGAAAGCCAAAGTAAACTTGCTAGACTGCACAGTAACCAACATTGCTCTTGTAAGTAGTGCCATTTATCATAAAGTGGCAAGCTGTTGCTTAACAGATAAATGAGTATTGGGTAACCAATAAACCCAGATAACCACCATATTGAAGCCTGCTTTGAAGAATGCTGTGATGCCATCCAGTGAGCGATTAAGAAAGGGATACACTCAAATATTAGCTGTAAATTTACTGTTAGATAAGTACTGGGTGAATCAATTCTCAGCGAAAGATAGCGAATATGACTTTCAAGTAGTATCGCAGCGATTAATGGTAGTAGAGCAACCATGTTTTTTGTGTTTTTAGGTGATGATAGATAGCTAATAGCTGCCAGCAAAATCTACTCCGTTCAGTTTTTATTTTTGCAACGTACACTGTTGTTTTTTCGAACATTTATATATTACCCTAATTTCTAAATAATGTGGAAACTGAGGGAGTAATACTCTGATTAAGCGTTATAATGGATTTAGCTTAACGTTTTTATTTCTTTATTCATCCACATCTTGATGAAAGTTCTTTTTTTGATGACGAAATAAGAATTTTTGCTTTCATCATCAAACTTGACTCATTGATCATTACTTCGTAGCAGCGAGCTTTGCCATTCCTTAATCTAGATTTGTGCTAATTAAGGAGCCAATAAATGCTAACACTTGAGCATATTTCGAAAACATACCCTGATGGAACTCAAGCACTTAACGATATAACCATTGAGTTACCCAGCGGCATGGTAGGGTTGCTGGGGCCAAATGGCGCTGGCAAGTCTAGTTTGATGAGAACTCTTGCATGCCTGCAAACTATTAATTCTGGCCGTATACAGTTTAGTGGCTTAGATATATTAAAAGACTCTGACAAGTTACGTAAGCAACTTGGTTATCTACCACAACAATTTGGTGTTTACCCACATATGGGATGTAGAGCATTACTTGAACACATCGCCATATTAAAAGGGCTTGAATCTAAAAAGACAAAGCAACAGATTGATGACCTGCTTACTGCATTAAATTTAACTCAGCATGCAAATAAAAGAGTCAGTCACTTTTCTGGGGGAATGAAACAACGCTTTGGTATTGCTCAAGCATTGTTGGGTGATCCTAAATTAATCATTTTAGATGAGCCTACTGCTGGGCTTGACCCGGCAGAGCGAGAGAGTCTCAATAACTTATTAGTTTCAATGAGTAAGAATCGACTGATTTTGCTTTCAACACACATTGTGGAAGACATAGAAAACCAATGTCACTTTGTGGCGATGATTAAAGGTGGTCAACTGATCCAAAGTGGCCATATCGATACCTTAGTAAACCAACTCAAAGGTAAAGTATGGGTATTAAAAACTTTGCCACGCGCACTGCCCAAAGATGCTTTAGTACTGAGCCAAAGTTATCGATATGGTGAGCCCGTCTTTCGAGTTTATGCCGCAGAGCGCCCAACTACAGGGGCTGTTTTGGCGGCAGAATCATTACAAGATAAGTACTTCTTTGAACTAAAATCTCGAAGAGGTGAATTGTGCTAATAATCAATGAGTTAAAGTGTCTTTTTCGTCAACCAATAGTTTGGGTATGCTTGCTTATTGCGCCAAGTTTTGCATTTTCACTTTCTTCAGGGCTTGCAACAAGTAATGTTGACCCATTACAGCAGTATCAATTGCATTTAGTGTCATTACACATGATGCAATTGGCTTTATTGGTTGGAGCATTATCGCCAGCAATTTTCTTACGTGACCACCTCTTTCATATGGACGAAATTATTGCTGTTGCATCAGTAAGTTCAAAACAAAAAAACTATATTCGAATAGGTGGTTTTGTAAGTCTATTAATGATGGTTTCATTAAGCAGTACGTTGGTTATGAGTTACGTACATTTTCAAAATAATGGATTTAGTTGGCAAATACTTGGTTATACAGTTTTTTATAGTGGTTTTGTTCTACTCATAAACTGTTTTTTACTTATTGCTTTGGCATTTTGGCTTTGTCAAAGGTTTCGAAGCTCAATGATTATCTACGCCGCTTTTGCAAGTGTTTGGATTGCTTATTTGTTCGCTGCGAGTATAACGGGTAATCCAATTCTGGCAGGAAGTAGTGTACTAAACGAAACGTTTTATCAGCTATTTATTTGGTTAGACCCATTTGCTTATACAACGGTAATAGCAAGTTTTAGCGAGTCGCAAAATACGCCTTTTTATACTAATCGCTTTATTTGTTTTACTCTAGCAATTGTTATTTTTACTCATGCTGTTGGCTCGCACCCCCAAGTATATGCAAGGATAAAGCAACCCAAACAACAATGTATTGAGTCTGACCTTAGGCCTTACACTCAATTTCAAACGGTAAAGCCTACATTTCGTCAAAGCTCGATTCTATTCGAGCTATATAAAGCTGCAATTTTAAATATATTAAAACAACCTATAACTCTTATTCTGTTACTTTTATGGCTAGGGTTAGTATTTAATAGTGTTGCATCTTCTTCTCAGTATGCAGAACCAATGAGTGTTATTAAAGCAACTAGCATTGATGCTGTTAATCAATATGCCTTTGATATGTATATATTGCTCGGTTGTTTACTGATGGCTCTATGGAGTTGGCAACTTAGTTGTAATGCTAGGCACTATAAAATAGCAGAGATAATTGCGGCAGCGCCTATTAAGACTGCTTCGATTTTGCATAGCCAATTATTGGCAATAGTGAGTTTGGTGTTTGTTTTTTCGTTAATAGGTTTTGTTGGTGCATCGTTAGCTGAACTTTTTATTGGCAGTGACTTTGACGCTTATCACGCTATTTATACCTTAGCTTTAATGGGACTGCCGCTAGCTATCATTGCTTCGATATTTGTATGTATTTTTAATTTATTGCGCTCAGAGCTTGTTGCTTCTTTAGTGGTGTTTGCCATTTTGTTACTTAAATTTACCCCAGTAATGACTTATTTGGGGCTAACACACACGTTTTGGAGTGTAGCTTGGACACCATTGCAGCCGGCTAATGAATTTTGGGGATATCGAGCAAGTTTAAGTAGTTACTGGCCTTATGTCCGCGCGTGGCTAGTATTATTACTTAGTGTTGTGCTTGTTAGTCAGGCTTTTAATCACCGCGGGACAGGAATGGGCAGTAGGGCACTTAAAAATAAAGATGCTTGGCTGTTAATACCTGCAGTTTTGGCTATCAATTTATTTTTGCAGCTACATACTAATTTAATTTCAGAAAAGCCATTAAGTAACTCTTATAAACGAGAAACATTTAAAGCAAATTATGAAAAAATGTTTGCTGATTGGAAACATAAAGCTCAGCCAAAAGTGAGTCATATCGATGCAGAAATAGATTTCTATCCTTATAAGCAGTCAGCCCAATTTAACTTAACCTACTCATTTACTAACCCTCACAAAAAACCAATAAAACAGGTATTGATAGGTCGTGCAGGCTTCTATCAATGGGCAGATATTAAAATAGAAGGAGCTGAGCAAGTCGCATTTTATCCATCAATGAACCAAGCTATTTACGAGTTTAAATCCGCACTTCAGCCATTCGAAACAAGGCAACTTAAAACGCAATTTGTAGTAAAGCAAGCCAAGTTATGGCCTACACAAGGGCATCAAATCATAACGCCTGAATTTAGTTATATTCGTTCAGTTCCGCTATTACCGACGCTTGGGTATCAAAGAAACTATGAATTAGATGACGAGCAGTTAAGGTTAGATTATGGGCTTCCACTCTATGTTAAAACACCGCCTTCAAAGCTTTTTAATGCAACATACCAAGTACCATATAACTATGAACGCATCACCATGAAAAGCAAAGTTACCACCGCCCTAGGTTATCAGGTCGTTTCACAGGGGAAGAAAATAGCGCATATTGTTGAAGGGCAAAGAGCCGTTTTTAAATTTCAGACGACAGTGCCAATTAACAACTTACCTGCTTGGTTGTCATTTCCATTTGCAGCAACTGAGTTAATTTATGAGGGTGTGAAGTTACAGGTTTTTACTAAATCAAGTGCAACAGAAGCTAATAAAGATGCCGTAAAAGTTAACTTACAAGCTATGAGTGACACGCTTTTTTGGTTTAATAATAATCTTAATGCGTACAACGGTTCAAAGCTCAGTTTGATCGACGCAACAGGATTTGGTGGGACAGGGTATGCATTACCTGAAATCATGTTGATTGATAATAAGGTCGGTTTTAGGGCTAAACCAAGTGAAGGCGCAGGTTTTGATCAACGCTACCGCCGTGCAGTACATGAAACGGCTCATCAATGGTTTGGTCATGATATTGGCAATAGTGTTCCTGAAGATAGCGCTTTTTTGATTGAATCATTAGCTAAATATATAGAGCTTGTGGTGATTGAAAAACGATACGGAAAAAAGGCTGTCGATGCATTAGTCAAATATGAAACTCAGCGATATCAACAAGCTTCTCGGCTAGATATTTCGACAAAGCAAGCGTTGGTAGACTCATCAAAAAGTTACGATCAGTATTCCAAAGCTACTCTTGTATTTGCAAAACTTAGAAATGAAATTGGCGATGCTGTGATTGTGGCTGCTTTAAAATCAGTATGGCAAAAATATGCGTTTCCTAATCGACCAGCAACGTCAATGGATTTTATTAGAGCGTTGCAAGAACAACTTAATGAACAAGAGAAAGACTTAATTAATAAGCTTTTTTTGGAAGTATAAATACAAAAAAGCCACAGGTTGTAAAACACTGTGGCTTGGGTATTGATTGACTTACAACCAAGGGATTTTAGGAGAGTTTAAAACTCATAACTTACGCTTAAACGCGTGGTGCGAGGCATAATATAACGGCCATTTGGTGCATCAGCATTACGAGGATCACCTTCGGTAATGCCTTGTTCATCAGTTAAGTTATCAATAGCTAACTGTATTTTAATACCTTCCATAGGCTCAACAATTAAACCTAGGTCAACTTTTTCATAGCCTTCTAATGTAACAGTATTTTCGTTGTCGCCCCAACGATCATCAACTGCTGAAATTGTGCCGTATAGAGTTGCATACATGCCGCTGACTTCAAAGTCATAGCTCGGTGTAACACGTACTTGCCATTTTGGCTGACGTTGGCTTTCGTTGCTTTCGTTGGTCGGGCTTTCTGTGATCTCAGTTTCTTGCAGTGTTGAGTTTAAGTTAACTGAGAAACCAGATTCGTGGTTATAGTTATAATCAAGCTCAATACCGTATGCTTCATTTGTTAAAATTTCAGCAGGGGCGCCTGGACGACGAACAAAAGTGTCACCTTTTACTTCATTCGTGAATAAAGTGGCATAAAAATCAGTGCTATCGGTCAAAAGCTTGTAACCGAATTCAGCCTGTGTCACTTCTTTGATTAACTTTTCGCCGCCTTGGTAAGCGCCGTAGTTATCACGAAAATCATCGAAATAAGGCATCTTATAACCACGGTTAACTCGTGCAAATACACCCATATCATCATTAATTGAGTAGTTAATACCTGTTGTCCATGATGTTTTGCTTTCATCGTACTGGATAGATTTAGTAATAACACCATCTAGGCCTTCATCTACAGTGTATTCTACTTCGTGATTTTCAAAACGAATACCTGCATCAAGTGTGAATGCATCATTGATTTTATACTGAGCTGTTGAGTAAAACGCATTAGTGCGTGCATCACCTGTCGAGTTAATATCGTAGTTCCATGCACAACCTTCAGTACTTGCATTACACTCAATGTCATTTAACATCTCACCGCCAGCTTCAAGTACATGATAAGCAGCGTTTCCTAAGCTCCACCAGTCGTTTGCAGATGTGCTTGCTGTGTAATAACCGAATGCGGCAGACAGATCACCAAAGTCTTTAGAAAAGGCAAGATCATTAGTGAATGAACTAATTTCTTTTAATACAACCCAACGGCCAAGTTGTTGTACTGGTGTATCTGCATCATAAACAGTGCCTGTTGCTGCACCTGCTGCGGTTTCACCATTAGTTGCTACTTCACCCAATGTTGTTGCAGAGCCTGCTGGAACAAGGCCGTAGGTATTTGCATCACCTTTAGTAAAGTTAAAGCGATCTACAAACTGCCAGCCATTATCAAATTCAAGCTTGATGCTACCGCCAGATACATGACCTTTCCAACCGCGCCCTTCACCTAAGTCAATTTGATGTTCATCATTGTTAGGGCCAGTATATATAGTTGCTTGACGATTTAGAGTGCCAAGTTGTGTGTAGCCAGCATCAATACCTTCAACATTTAAAGGCGTAGGTAAGTACCACGCACCGTGATCATCGGTATGACGGCTGTATAAGTTGATGGTGCCATTGTCTAGCACCTTTGTAAGGTTAATCGTAAATTGATTGCCTTTTTCTGAGGTAAAACCTGCGTCACGAATACCAGGTGAACTCTTAACGTAACCACCTACCATGTAGTAAAAATCTTCAGAAATTTCACCACTTACCATCGCATCAATACGTTGTAGGTCATAATCAGATGTTGTGTACTTAAAAATAGCTTCGGTATCTTCGCTACCGCGCTTTAAGCGGAAGTTTGTTGTTAAACCGGGCTGACCGTTTGAAACAACTGGGTTAGGGCCACCGCGAAGTGCTTCCATTGTCTCAATTGTTTCATCAAGGCGGAAAATAGAAGAGTTTTCTAAAAATGAGAGCGTCGGAGCAGGGTAGATAGGAGAGCCATCAATGCTAATTGTTAAAAATGGTGCATCACCACCACCCGGAAAGCCACGTACAAATACGTTCGCGCCTGATTCACCACCAGAGCTTTCTACCCAAACACCAGGTACAGCTTTAAACAAGTCCGCGGTGCTTTTAGGTGAAAGTTTAACAATTTGGTCAGCATCAATATTCGTCACGGCATAACCAGCGTCAATTTTGCGAACACCTACACCACCTGGTGTACCAGATACAATAATGCGTTCTACTTTTTCTTCTGCTGCCTGTTGTGTCTGCTCTTCAGCAAAAGCAGTTTGGCCTGACATTGCTAAAAGAATTGCGGATGTAATTGCAGTTCGTGTGTGTTTTGTTGCCATAGTTTTTTCCCACTAATCTGTTGTTAAGTACACTGCATAACAAGATTTTAAAAAATTGTTAATGCTTTGCCTATTTAAACCATAGAAGTTTATGCAAACGTTTGCAAACAATTTTGTTACTGTTTTTCACAATTTTCTTGGTTTCTTCCAGTTAACTTGGTTTTGTTATTGATTTTTAATAAAAAATTTTAAGCAGTTGTTTGTTTAAAAAAATGCTATATTGTTATCCCAGTTTAAGGATTACTGTGTTACTGCCATGAACGATAAAAAATTAAAATTAGTTGATCTTGCTAAATTAGCAGGTGTATCTACCTCGACAGTGTCAAGAGCACTTAATGATAACCCTTTGATTAAACTAGAAACTAGGCAGAAGCTTCAGCGTTTAGCGAAGAAACACAACTTTAGTCTGAATACTGCTGCAAGCCGTCTTCGAACGCAAAAAACCAATGTGATTGCTGTGATGATCAATCTTGATGGTGACACAGAACAATCAATTAATGACCCTTTTTTACTGAAACTTGTTGGCGAAATTAACCTTGCACTGAATAAGCATGGCCTCGAACTGTTACTTTCTAACTCATTTATGGCAAGTGATGATTGGGTCAATTATTTCATCAACAGCCGTCGGGCTGATGGTTTGATTGTTGTCGGACAAGGTAAAAGCCAGGCGAATATTGAGGCAGCTGCAAATGCGGGTGTTCCATTGGTTGTTTGGGGAGATCCAAAAACAGAAAGTAATTACCCTATAGTTGGTAGTGATAATTACTTGGGAGGCCGTTTAGCCACTGAACGCTTACTTGAGCACGGTGCAAAAAATGTGTTGTTTTTGGGCGATCCTGCTCACGCAGAAATTGGTGAGCGCTACAGAGGCTACTTAGATGCAGTTTCAAAGGCAAAAGCCACACCAAATGTACTGTCTATCGATATCACGAGTAAAGCTGCCTATCAGGGTATAAATCAGTTACTGGTAGATAAGGGGCTTTGTTTCGATGGGATTATGGCATGTAGTGATATGGTCGCTCTTGGCGCTATGAAGGCCCTTAAAGAACGCTACATCAGCATACCAAATGATGTTGGTCTTATCGGATTTGATGACATTTCTATGGCTGATATTAGTCATCCATCACTTTCAACTATTAAGCAAAATACCCAGCGCGCCTCTATTATTTTGGTTGAAAAACTACTTGCACAACTCGCAGGCCAAAAAGTTAACTCCCAAGTTGTTGAAATTGAAATGATAAATCGACAATCTAGCAAATAGAGCTCGGTTTTTTGTGAATAAATTGTGTATTTTGTTATTGCAAACGTTTGCAAAAGAAATTCCACTCAACTAGACTGAGTAAAAATTACTTTCGGTATAGTTAAATGGCTTCATTAAGAATTACCATAGCGTTAGCAAGCAGCTATTTTGTATTTGCAATTATGCTCAATAGTGTAGGCACTGTTATTTTACAAGCAATTAATAGCCTGGACGTTAGCAAGACGGATGCCTCTGTTTTAGAGGGATTTAAGGATTTGAGCATTGCCATTATGTCTTTTTTAGTCGCTTCATTCATTCCAAGGATAGGCTACAAAATCGCGATGCTCTGTGCATTATTGTTAGTGTCGGCTCTTTGTTTATTGGTGCCAAGCATTGCTGAATTTTGGGTGCTAAAAGCATTATTTGCTGCAATTGGTTGTAGCTTCGCTGTAGTGAAAATCTCTGTTTACTCAATTATTGGTCAACTTTCTAATAACGCGAACAAACATTCGTCTTTGCTAAACACTATTGAAGGGGTGTTTATGCTTGGGGTGTTATCGGGTTACTGGATCTTTGCATTATTCATCGATGCTAATAACCCCCAAAGTAACGAATGGTTGAATGTTTATTACATGCTAGCAGCGATCGTCTTAGTGACTACCTTTACTGTTTTAACAGCGCCAATTAAATCTCCTGAGTTACATAACCAGAAACAGTCACAAGTAGACGCTTTCTTAGATATGCTGAAATTAACATACCAACCCTTAGTGCTTATTTTTGTAGTTAGTGCTTTTTTATACGTTTTAATTGAACAAGGAGTGGGTACCTGGCTGCCTACCTTTAACAATCAAGTTTTAAAACTCCCCGTTGATGTCAGTATTCAGCTCGCTAGTTTATTTGCTGCAGCGTTAGCGCTTGGCCGTTTGGTTGCTGGGCAAGTACTTAGGTTTATTAGTTGGTTCAAGATGTTATTGACTTGCCTGATTACAATGGGGCTGTTGATTTTACTTGTTTTACCTCTTACTCATGATGTTGATGGCAGCCAAGTAAAAAATATTTTTGATGTGCCTTTTGCGGCATATATGTTGCCTCTAGTCGGTTTTTTTATGGCACCTATTTACCCTTTACTCAACTCAGTCATGCTGAGTTCTTTAGAAAAGCATAAACATGCTGCGATGACTGGCTTAATCGTTGTTTTCTCGGCTTTAGGGGGCACCACGGGTTCAATAATTACGGGCTTTGTGTTCGATAAGTTTAGTGGCCAGCACGCCTTTTATTTAACTTTGCTGCCAATAGTCCTGTTGTTAGTAAGTGTTTCGGCGTTTAAAAAAGCGACGCTTGTTTTAGAAAATGGTCTGACACGTCAGGCAATTAAGGAATGATTATGAACTTTGTTAATAGCCAGCTATTTAAAGATGTGCAAATGGCAGAAATTTTTGCTGATTCTAAAACATTTGCAGATGCAGTCCCCAATTTATCTTGGCAGAGTGCGAGTGAGTTATACCAATTAGTAGGTCCTCTGCAAGGTGAAAAGCTTCGTGAGTTTGTTATGTCGCACTTTTCATTCGCCAACCAAGCTATACCAATGGCGAAACTCAATACGACATCGGTAAACCAGTATATACTCGATCTATGGCCGCACCTGCATCGCAGTGCCGATAGTGATTTATCAAGCTCTTTGATGCCTCTACAGTTTGACTACATTGTTCCTGGTGGACGTTTTCAAGAAATTTACTACTGGGATAGTTACTTTACAGCATTAGGCCTTGAGGACATAGGCGACCTGGCAACCATTGAAGCAATGGTTAATAATTTTATTGACTTGCAAAAGCGCAATGGCTGCATTCCAAATGGAAATAGAGTTTATTACAGCTCTCGGTCTCAGCCGCCCGTTTTAGCTTTGATGGTCACGCTATTATGGGAGGCTAAATATGAGCAACGCAAAGACTTTTCTTGGCTAGAAAATGCGATAGCGGCATTAGAAGCTGAATATCAGTTTTGGATGAAAGGGTGTGAAGAGTTAGTTGACGATAAACAAGCTACTAAGCGTGTCGTTAAAATGTCTGATGGGGCTATTTTAAATCGATATTGGGATAGCGCCCGCTCGCCACGACCAGAGTCGTTGAAAGAAGATTTGCATGATGCGCAAAATCTTTCAGCTGATCAGCAGTTGAGTTACTTTCAGAATATTCGTGCTGCCTGTGAATCAGGGTGGGATTTCAGCAGTCGCTGGCTCAGTGAGCCAAGTGATTTGAAGAGTATTGAAACAACAAATATAGTACCTATTGATTTAAATTGTTTAGTTTATAACCTCGAAAAGACCTTAGAAAGGTTTTACAGCTTAATTAACAAAGAGCATAAAAGTCGAGCAATTGCTGAACTGGCATTATTTAGACTAGAAGCAATTAATCAATATTGTTGGGACAATGATAAAGGCGTTTATAGAGACTTTAATATTCGTTTAAATAAGCAAAGTCCCATTGATTCTATGGCAATGGCTGTACCTTTATTTGTCGGTGCTGCATCTGAGCAGCAAGCTCAGCAAGTAAAAACGAAACTAATGAGTGACTTTTTAAAACCTGGAGGGTTAGTTACAACATTATCTAATACTCCTCAGCAGTGGGATAGCCCTAATGGCTGGGCACCTCTGCAATGGTTTGCTGTTAAGGGTTTGCTTGACTATGGCTTTATCAGCGAAGCCGAAGCTGTCATGAAAAATTGGTTGAGTATGATCGAAATGCGTTTTGCTGAGGATAAGTGTCTTCTTGAAAAATACAATGTATGTGAATTGGTAAGTCGTGCTGGTGGCGGTGAATACACAGTACAACAAGGGTTTGGTTGGACGAACGGCGTAACATCACGTTTTTACAAACTGCTCAATGACTCACTGTAAAAGGGGAGATGTGAGTATGGTTATTTACAATTTGTTAACTCGTGCGTCTGGCCATCCAAATGGATTGGTGATGTTGTAAATTACTAAAATAAAGGATTATAAATGGTTGAATCATGTATCCAAATTGGGTATTGTGAATAAAATGTTTCAAGGAAGAAATGAGATGATTCAACCAACTTCTGTTTTTCTAAAAGCACAACCAAAACTGCAAAACCGTAGTCAAAGCTATCAATATTTAATCAAGATGCTTGATGCATTCTTTGTCCGCGTCAAAGTAGATACAAGCTTACCCCAAGATGCGATGCGCGACGAATTTGATCTTTATCTGATAGATAGCACTAACACCGATTGGAAAGACCTATTACCAGCAGAATTAGTACAACTTGCTAAGCAAAACTCAGTGGTTATTTTTAATGCAGATGCTGACGCCATCTGTGAAAAGAACCTACTTTTAAATGGCATTAAAGGCGTGTTTTTTGCCGAGCAATCACCTGAAGATATTTTTTCAGGGCTTGTGAGAGTGATCAATGGTGAGTTATTTTTTAGTCGTAAAAGTATTTCTACAACCTTTAATCACATGCTTTATGCTATGTCTCGAAGTCAATTTAGTGCCAGTAATGATTCGGTAAATAACGATATTGATCTCAGCTTACTAACTAAACGCGAGAAATCAGTGATTCATCTACTTGCACAAGGCGCGAGTAATCGAGATATCGCAGAGCGTTTAAACATCAGCGATCATACGGTTAAAACCCATCTTTACAGCGCATTTAAGAAAACATCATCACGTAATCGCGTAGAACTAGCTAACTGGGCACAAAGCTACATGGCAGTGAGTTTGTCTTTACAAAATACACAGTGATTATAATCCAAAGGTGCAAGTATTGTGTTTAAAGGAGAGTGATTTTACCCAGTACTTAGCTCTAGCATGGTTAGTAGTAGTTCTTGGTGACGAAAGTCGGCAGTTCATTTTAAGTGTGTGACGCTGTGATGTCAGCGCCACAATTCAATTAGACCGCTTTTGCAGCCCAAATACCTTTGTTAATACCTTTTAGTACAAGATCACTTAATGCTTTTTCTATTGCTTGAGTTACGCAGATGCTCATAGGCTCGTTGTCGGTAAAACCGGCTTCTGCTTCAGCTAAACGCTTGTAACTGACATAGCGAAAGAACCCTGCGCGCATTTCTTGACTGAGCACTTTTTTGCTTGTCGCAACGGATAGCAAAACTTGGCCTGTGCGAACATCGACAGCGCGTAAATAAATTGAGATTGCATCCTCACGGTATAACTCTGATGCGCCAATCCCGAAGTATTCCATCCCAATACCGCCCGTTTTAATATTAGTATCGTAGCTGATGATACCGCCTTCTAAGATTATTTTTGCAGTCGTAAGCGGTGGCAGTTCAGGCAGTTTGTCGTTTTCGGCTTGCGCGGCACGAATAATTTTACGCTCAGTCAAAATATTTTGTAGACCTTCACGTTCTACCGGAATAAACCAATCTGATTCATGTAATGCTTGCACTAAAATAGAGTTTGCGCCTTGGGTCACTGCGGTAGAAAACGAACTGACATTAGCTTGAGGTTTGTATTGCCCAGTTTGGTCGCGAAATGAATACACAGAAACAGGAATGCTGCCCACTGGTTGTGGAAGTGCTTGCAATGCCTTAAAGGTTTCTGTTGGCTCTAGTGTACTTGCGAGTTGCTTTGTCGGTGGAATTAAATTGCCCATTGATGAACAACCCGACAAAATTACGATTAGTGTGCTTAAGATTAAACTTCTCATTATCCAAACCTCGGTACTTCAATAACTGTAATTGTTCCATCAGAAGTATTTGTTATTCTTACAGTAATAGAATCGCTAGTACTGGTAATGATCTGAATTTCATAATCACCTGTCATGAAGATAGAGTCACCGTTAAAAATACTGTCGTCGATTTCATCACCAAACGCCATATCGGTGATCTCACGAACCATGCGATTTAAATAGGTACGCTCTAATGAGTCTTGAAATTTTTCACCATAAGTTTGTTCGATTGTTGGTGCTTTATGTTTATTCTGGGATTGCGCTTTATTAAGCAACATGCTGCCATTGAGTGGACTGCCACCAAAACTTGGATTTATAGGGGTATAAACGAGTTCAGTTGACCAACTGTAGAGGGGGCAGAGTATTATTATTAGTGTTGTTAAGTATTTCATTTTACCATCCATTTTTTGCCATATCAGGTGATGATTGCTGCATTTTGTTACGCGCCATTGCATCCATTACGCTATACATGGCTTGTTTAACACGCTCATCTAATGGCTCTAAACGACGCCCTAGGTAGGTAACGTACACAATTTGGTTGTTCATTCTTAAAACAAGGCGAGTACCCGCTCGAGGTAATACCGTTTCTTTTATTTCGATATTAAAGCCAGCTGTTGAAGGTAAGTCACGCCAAAGATTGGCAAACTCAAAATAAAATTGATGGCCAAATCGGCTAATGCTTCTATCGAGTACTAAACCATCAATTTCGAGATCTTCGCCATAACTAGCAGCACTATGAGCTGCAAGCAAGATACAACATATGCGGAGAAAGTTATTTAATTTCATAGCGAAATGAGGGAGCAAGGCTCCCCCTAAATATGATTATTCTTGGGTTACAGTCGCGATATTGCCATCACCTAGCTGAGTGATAACGACCGTGCTGTTAGAGCCAATCATTGAGCCTTCTACAAGGTTAGCATTACCTTCTTGGACAACGACCAGTGAATTACCTTCACCACCTAACAAGAATGCGCCTTCACCAATGCCTGCAACAAAGTTTTCAGAACCAGTTTGGCTAATATCAACTGAATTGCTACTTCCTTCCATGATAAGGTCAATCGCATTCAGTTCACCAACTTGTGTGAAAGCAACCTGGTTATTGTTGCTATCAAGCACACTTGCAAACGTTAGTGCGGCTTCATTTAGATTACCTTCTTGGTTAATCGCAATATCATTATCATTTGAAGATAGCGATGTATCTGGATAAGAAGACTGAACCAGTACCGTGTTTTCATCACCTGCTTGTGCAATATCAACGTTATTATCGTTGCCATTGAAGTTAGCAATATGTGCACTGTTTGCATCACCAATTTGGTTTGCAACAAATTCATTATCATTGCCAATTGCGCCAAGGTATACATCATTGCCGTTACCATTTTGGAATGCCGTTAGCTCGTTATCATTGCCAATTGCATCTAAGCCTGCAGTATTCCCATCTTGCTTTTGATTAACAAGTAACGTATTGCCGTCACCAATTAATACCGATGATTCAAAGCTATTGCTGTTGCCTTCTTGGTCTGATTTAACTTCGTTATCATTACCTGTAACTTCAGCAATTAACGCAGTGTTTGAGTCGCCATCTTGCTCAAGTTCAACTTCGTTGTAATCACCACGAACAGAAGTTAATGTTGCACTGTTAAACGCACCGGTCTGGTCAATTGTAATGTCGTTGCCATTGCCGACAATTTCATCTGACGTAAAGGCGTTGAATAAGCCTTCTTGAGCTACTTCAATCGTGTTGTCATCACCAATGACAGTATTAAATGTAGCTTCATTTAATAAACCAACTTGCTCAGAGCTTACTGTGTTGCTATTACCTTCTAAATCGAAGTTGTAGAACCAGTGGCCCCCATCACCTTGGGTTACAGTAATTGTATTTTCATCACCTGTAACTGTGTTAATAGCTTCATTATTAATACCAAAGAAGCCAGCACCTTGTTGTTCAACACGAATAGCATTGTCGTTACCTACTGTTTCAGACAGTGCGCCATTCATTGTGCCATTCTGAGTATGAACAACATCATTGAAATCACCTGTATTATAAATAAGTGATAAGTTAGATGTTTGTGCTTGGTTAACTTGAACCATATTGCCGTCACCAATACTGACGGTTTCTGCACGTTGTCCAGTGCCTTGCTGGGTAATAACTGCTTCATTACCCACACCTGTTACAGATACTTGATCTAGAATAATTGAGTTGCTAACACCTAAAGTTGTTACCTGAGTAGCAAGCTCAGAGCTAGACTGCGCTTTGTCATCAGTATTTGCGTTAGCAGCAAAGCTTGAACCGAGTGCAAAGGTGATTGCACAGGTAAGAAGAGACTTTCTTAACTTCATGATTATTTCCTTTAAATTATTATTAATCAAAGCCCTAAAATATTATTTTTGCTTTTAGGGCCATGTACCGGCATGCCTTGCCGGATTAAATTGCGTGATATTCAAGTGTTCGCTAACAATCAGAAGTGAATGAAGCAAAATTGTTAAATGCACTGAAAAGATAAAGCAATTAACAGAAAATCACTTTAGACAGATATGGAATAATATAAAATCAGCAGTTTTTGTGGTTTTAATTAATTCTTTATTTTCATGATCTTATAATTATCTAATCAGGTTTTGATATGAGGAATTATTACAAGGCAGTAAAAAAGTTTGATAAATAACCTCGGGTAATTGACGCTCCATTTGTCACGAAAAAGGCTGATTTTTATCTGAATTTAGAATCTAAATTGGTAAAAAAGAATGGATTTGCTGCCTGTTTAATTTTTTTCCTTGCCTGTTATCTGCAATTCGCCATTTATGGGGTATGCCGCGTGATAATCATTTTCAGAAGTAATGAGCTTTGGTGGTCGAATCATGTTGATTCGGTCAGTATTACTAATTATGGATAGTAAATATGAAAACTAAATTATCTGTATTAAGCCTCGCCTTATTACCTTGTATAGGTGCTGCGCAAATCAGCACACCAGCAAAAACAACTCTCGTCGGTGCAAGTGAAGACTCTGTACTCGTTATGTATAAAAAGGGCACTTCTGCAGCAATGCGTGCTCATGCTCGTAGCTTAGTCAGAGCCACAATAAGCGATATGAATAAAGATGGTGTTGATGATAATTACTCAGCGATTTTATCTGGCCGTTTAGCTAAGTTTAAAATTGCAGGAATGAGTACAAAAGAAGCTATCAAGCGTCTACAAACTCATGCCGCCATAGAATATGTAGAACCAGATTATCGAGTCTCAATTGCAAGTGCGCCTAATGATCCAGATTTTTCATCATTGTGGGGGTTACACAATGAAGGTCAGACAGGTGGTGTAGATGATGCTGACATCGATGCGCTTGAAGCATGGTCTATCTCAACAGGTAGTCGCGATGTTGTTGTTGGTGTGATTGACACGGGTGTTGATTACAGCCATGAAGACTTAGCTGATAATGCATGGATCAACCCAGGCGAAATTCCAAGAGATGGCATCGATAACGACGGTAATGGTTATGTTGATGACGTTCACGGTATTAATGCTATCACTGACTCTGGTGATCCAATGGATGACCAAGGCCATGGTACTCACGTATCGGGTACAATTGGCGCGTCAGGTAATAACAGCACGGGTATTGTAGGTGTTAACCACGAAGTATCGATTGTAGGTTGTAAATTTTTAAGTGCAGATGGTACCGGTTCCACTTCTGACGCTATTAAATGTATTGATTACATGGTTGATCTTAAGAATCAAGGCGTAAATTTACGTGTTCTAAATAACAGTTGGGGCGGTGGTGGCTTTAGCCAAGCTCTAGCGGATGCTATCACAGCGAGTGAACAAGCTGATATCTTATTCGTTGCTGCTGCGGGTAACGATGCGGTTGATAATGACCAAAACCCTCACTATCCGTCAAACTACGAGCACGACAGCGTATTATCTGTTGCCAGCACTGATAGCAGAGATAACATGTCTAGCTTTTCACAATGGGGTTTAACCAGTGTTGATTTAGGTGCACCGGGTAGTGCTATTTTATCAACGGTACCGGGCAATGGTTATGCTAGTTATTCGGGTACTTCAATGGCAACACCACATGTTGCGGGTGCCGCAGCATTAGTGCTATCGATTAATCCTGATTTAACAGCGCTTGAACTCAAAGAGTTGCTAATGAATAGCGGTGACCAGAATGAAGCACTACAAGGTAAAACAGTGTCTGGCAATCGTTTAAATGTGAATCAGGCACTAGAACAAGCTGATCCGACTCCAAGCTTCAAAATCTCGGTTTCGCCAAGTTCACAGCAGATTACTGCTGGTGAAACGGCAACTTATACCTTTGAAATTGGCTCAATCGCCCAGTGGGAAGGTGTTGTTAGCCTAGCACTTCAAGCTGACTTAGCGGGCGCAACGCTATCGCAAACTGAGGCGGTACCGGGTGATGTAGTTACTTTAACTGTACCAACAGAAGAGGCAACAGCGTGGGGTAGCTATAGTTTTGTTGTTGATGCAACATCGGGCGAGCTAGCTAAACAAAGCAGTGCGTCATTGTTTGTTAATCCTGTTGGCTTAAATGACTTTACTTACTCAAATGAAACACCTGCGTCTATTCCAGATAACAATGACACGGGTGTTGATTCAATCATTACAGTTGCAGATGAACTGACGGTTTTCTCAACGGATGCAAGTATTGATATTGCTCATACTTATATTGGTGATTTAATCGTTACATTAACGTCGCCGCAAGGTACAACAGCTACACTACACAGCCAATCAGGTGGTGGTGCCGACGACCTAGTACAAAGCTATTCGCTAGCAAACTTTAATGGTGAAGTTGCGACAGGTGATTGGGTACTTAATGTAAAAGACGTACTGTCAGCTGATACGGGTACTTTAAACAGCTGGTCACTGACGTTTAGCGCTATTGGTGAAGTAAGCCCGCAGCCACCACAAGCTGGCTTTGCATTTGAAACATCAGGCTTAAATGTCACTTTCACTAACACCAGCACTGATAGTAACGATGATATTGTTGCTTGGGCGTGGGACTTTGGTGACGGTGCTTCTTCAACAGATGCTGACCCTATGCATAGTTACGCACAAGCGGGTAGCTATGAAGTAACGCTAACTGCGACCGATAGCGAAGGTCAAACAGATACGTTTACACAAACGGTTGTGGTATCTGATGTCGAAATTGAGCTATCTGTTAAACGTGCAAGTAAAACACGATTAGGTACGATGCGTGTTGATTTAGGTTGGCAAACAGTGGCCGATCAAGTAAGCATTTATCGTAACGGTGAACTACTTGAAACAGTCGCTGATCGTGGTTTCTACCGCGATGTACAGCGTAAGGCTGAGTTGCCAAGCTATGAGTATCAAGTCTGTGTAACTGAAACGACTTGTTCTAACCCAGTAACAGTGTCCTTCGACTAACATTGTTCCACACGACAAAGCCCAGTTTCCCCGCTGGGCTTTTTTATTTGTATTACAAAATGAGTTTTCTACTACAACAATGTATAATATGCGCCCTTTAAATGTTGACTTGTCGTATTGATGTGGGGTTGTGAGTGAAAGCATTGCTGAAACAGCATGGTGTAATTTTTATTCTTCTAAGTATGCTAACCGGGTTAATGGGGGCATTCGTTAACCCATTGATGAGCTTATTTATTGTAGAAGGGCTGCGAGCACCCCCTATGTACTTAGGTGTTTATGTGGTGGCGGTCACCATTATGGGGTTAGTTATCAGTCAGTGGCTAGGTAGCATGGCTGATAAGGGCACCAGTGCGCGAAAGTTATTTATGGTGGCTGTATCGGGTATGGTGTGTGCGTTAGTGGCCTTTGCGAATGCTACTGCATTTTGGCAAGTCTTGCTCGCAGGCGTGTTGTTTCTTGCGATGGGTAATGCGGCAATTCCGCAAATGATGACCGTGGCAAGACAATGGGCTGGGCGTCAACAGAACATCGACATCACCAGTTTTAATTCCCGTTTACGTGCTGCTATTTCCTTTGCGTGGGTGGGCGGTCCGCCACTTGGTTATTTGTTAGCCGCTGGAGGCGAGTTTAGCCGCTCGTTTTACTTTGCTGCGGTGTGTGCCTTGGTTGCTCTTATTTTTGCATTTAAGTTTATTCCTGACTACAGCGCTAAGAAATCACAAAACGGCAGAGAGCCTGCAGCCGCAGCGAGTTTATCATTTTGGTTGTTGGGCTTAGCTATTATGCTTGGTTCAACGGGCAATATTATGTATTCATCGGCACTGCCGCTCTATAGCATTACTGAACTAGGATTCGCTGAACATACGCCTGGGCTGTTTATGGGTGTAGTGGCGCTGTTAGAAATTCCTATCATGCTGTATGGGGCAAAGCTTGCTAAAAAATACAGTAAAGTCGCGATGCTTGCGGTGGCATTTTGTTGTGCCATTGTATTTTATTTAGGGGTATTTTTTGCCACTCAAGTTTCGCATTTGATCGCGTTGCAAGTATTGAATGGGTTGTTTTACGGTATTTTTGCGGGCATTGGCTTAACCGTATTACAAGATCAGCTCCCCGAACGAATAGGGTTTACCTCAGCGTTTTACACGAACGCCATTAAACTGGGTGTTATGTGCGGGGCAGGGGCAACTGGGGTTGTTGCACAGTTTTATAGTTTTAGGTTTGCAACACTTGGCTCAATGCTAGCAGCCAGTTTGGCCCTTGGGTGCTTAATACTATTTAGTTATGTAAAACGAAATGAGCAGCAACTTAGTCAAATACAGCACCCTTTTGTTACTGTTGGTAAGAACACATAAACGCAAAAAGCCCAGTAAACACTGGGCTAAAACGAGGGAGGAGAGTAATTAATAGAAAGAGTATTTTAAAGTAAGCGACGTTGTACGGCCGTTAATAGTACGGGCACGAATAATGTCGTTATCTGGTACTGAGCCTTCTTCTGCTTCTGTGATACCTACGGTGTCGAACAGGTTGTTCACGTTAAGCGATAGACTTAAGTTTTCAGATAGATTGTAACTTACAAAGCCATTCACTTGTGTGTAGCCATCGAATTCAAGGTCGTTACTGTCTTGTGCGTAAGCATCTGTTGTACCAATAAAGCTTAGGCCAGCAGCACCTTTGTCAAAGTTGTAAGTTGCCATTAATGAGTAAATAAGGTCAGCTTGACGACGTGGTGTATTACCGACTAACTCTGGCGATAACGCATCTTTAGCAATTTCTGCGTCTGTCCAAGTAAAGTTACCACGGAAATCCCAATCACCTACGTAGTAGGTTGATTCAACCTCAATACCTTTTGCTTCGTACTCGCGGTCAAAGAACTTTTGTGATGTTGCTTCGAAGTTTTGCTCTTCTGTTTCTGCGTAGAATGCAGTTGCAAATACTGATAGCGAATCAAAACGTTTTTTCACACCGATTTCGTATTGATTTACTTCATCAATTGCATCGGCTTCAGCAACCGAACCGTCTGCTTCTACTTTACCGAATAGTAAGCGGTCTGCATTTGCGCGGCCGCCTTTACTTAAACGGGCAAAAGTCGCAAAGCTTGGATCAATTTGGTAGTTCGCACCAATTGAGTATGAACTGTAGTGCCAGTCGTAGTTAACAATGCTAGGATTTGCATTATCAATACCAGCAACACTTTGCTCAGGAATTGAGATGGTACCGTCGCCATTCATATCAATTGTTGATGTTACGGCACCTGCGTAGTTACCGCGTGCTTCACCTGAATCATAGCGAGCACTTGCATCAATGCTTAAATCGCCAAATTTAGTGGCTAAGTTAATGTAAGGTGCGCGAGTTTCGTATTCTGTGTCGTAGTTACGTTGACAGCAGTTACCCCAGTAAGGTGTACCATAAGCGTACAAGCCATTATCTGAGTAGCTGTCGCCATTTGCAGCGTAAACGTCAAGTAATGCAGCGTTGTCGCCTTTCAGCTCCATAACATATGAGTTCCAAAGCCACGACATATCAATCGATTGGCTTGATGCAAAGTAACCAAACGTAACACTGGTGTCATCAGAGAACGACTTAGTTAACTTAAGGTCATTAACAATTGAACCCATGTCGTTTAGCGTTACATCGAATGTGTGAATACGCATTGCTAAATCGTCATCGCCATAGGCTTCGCCTGCTGAACCACCATTTGCATAAACCAGCGATGCACCATCACCAGCAATACTAGAAGCAATAGAGCTTGCACTTGCAACTTCAGCTGGAATAAGAGAAATAAAGTTACCGCTTACTGATGATGTTCTAAAGCGGTTTTCGATGCGCCAGTCGTTCTCTAAATCAAATGCCGCTTCAAAACCTACTGAGGTAACAACTGGGTTCATACCGTCGGTCATATCGCCCGTGCTGATTTGGTTATCACCATTTAAACGCAGCGTTTGTGTGAAAAGCGCTGAATGCGGCGTATCTGATTGCGCATCGAAACCTGGGATTGAATCGCCATCTGAGTACATAGGCATAGGTAGGTAACCTACGCTCTTATCATCGAGGTGTTTAAAGTACACACGCACATAACCAGCATCAAATTCTTTGGTCAGGTTTGCCTTAATTTGGCCACCTTTATTTGATGTATAACCGGTTTCACGCGGGCCTTCACCTTGGCGAACAAAGCCACCAATGTGATAGCGCACACTGTCGTTTAGGTAAGTACCATACTCAAAATCCGTACGAATTGAGTCATAATCAAGGCCAACAGTGGTTGATACACTGCCTGATTCGTTCTCACCTGTTTTTGAAATAAAGTTGATGATACCACCTGGGGCATCACTTGCTACTGTTGATGCTGAGCCACCACGGATTGATTCAACACTTTGTACTGTTGAATCTAAGCGCATGAAGATGTCTGCGTTACCAAAGGCAATATCGCCAAACTGCATAACAGGTAAGCCATCTTCTTGTAGTTGCAAGAATTTAGCACCGCCTGATGCAACCGGTAAACCACGTACCGCGATATTTGCGTTACCTTCACCGCCCGTCGATTCTGAACGTACACCCGGAATTGTTCTGAAGGCTTCTGCAGTAGAACGTGGTGTTGATACTTCAATTTCAGCTAATGTCACACTGCTAACCGATGAGCTTGATGCCATGATGGTTGTACGGCGTGGTACACCGGTTACAACGATAGTTTCAAGACCGCTTTTTTTAGCCTCAGGTTGTGCTTGCTCTTCGGCGTGTAAGTTTTGGCTTACTGCTAATGCAAGCGCGCTTAATGTATAAAGGGCATGTTTGTGTGTTGTCATAATGTGCCTCGTCTCAATCCCAGATGGTTTGTTGTCTAAATTGTTATCTTAATCGATTAAGTTAAGATAACAATAATTTTACACAGTGCAAGTCTTTTTAGTGAAAAACTTGCACGATTTATGTTCGATAATTGATTTTTAACGATTTTTATTTAGTGGCTTAATGCACTGTGCTGCGCTAACGCTTGCTCAGCAGGGTTACGTAAGTAGTTATATAGCATGGCTAAAAACAGTAAACATGCGAAGCCTGTTGCGAGATAAAAGCCGTAACGAATGTGGCCAAAGTAGTCACTGATCACACCCATTAATAATGGGCCTGCTGCAGCAGAGAGGGCAGTAAAAAACAAAATAACCCCAGCTACCGCACCGTGCTGTTGCACCGCAAAGCAAGAAATACCTTTTGAGTTTAAAGTTGGGTAGATCATCGACATGAATAGCCCAGATAAAGGGAGTAAGAATACCGCCCAATCAACACCACCGAAGATTAAGCCTAAATAACACAATGCAATTCCTAAGCTTAAATACAGCATCGCCGCTTGCCAGCTTAAGTGATTTAATAGCCACACCGCTAAGAAACGCCCCGCAGCGCGTAAAATGAAAAATAAGGTCAGTGCATAGGTTGCCAGTAATTGCCACGGGCCGTCGTAATCGCCAAGTAGAGTAGGCATCCAAACGTATATTGCTACTTCGGTTGCAACATAAAGGGCAATTGCTAATGAAAAGCCCAGTGCATAAGGGTTTTTCATCATGCTCATGGTGGTTGCAAGAGAGGCCGGTTTTGCGTGTTCTTCTAGCTTTTTAGGTTTAGGGTAATCTGCACGCCAAGCAATTATGGTTAAAATCAAACATAAAACCCCAGCGATAACATAAAGGTAGGTCCAGCTAACCTGTTGGGTGATTAAAAAGCTGACAAGGGCAGGGCCTACAATGGCGCCAACACCAAAGAAACCTTCGACCAAATTCATGGTTTTTGTGTGCTCTAAATTGTTTGTAGAAATATCACCTAACAGTGCCAAAGCACCGGTTTTAAATAGGCCAATAGCAAGACCAATACAGCTAAGCAGCACTACAAATACGCTAAAACTACTGCTAACAGCAAATAGAAAACAACAAATGGTGAAGATGCCGAGTCCTAGCATGATGGTTTGTTTGCGGCCAAAGCTGTCGGCCAAAAAGCCTAAAAACAGGCCACTAAAAGCAATAAGTGCCATCGGTGCATAATGGAAAGCACTGGCTTGGGTCATGCTTAAATTAAATTCTTCGATAAGCTCAGGTATGATCATACCAACCGCATCAGAGGTCATCGCAAACATAAAAAACATCATGTATGTCAGCCATCTAATGGTTTGCAAAGGATCGTGTGTTCTATTCATTGTTGTATCCCCACCGAAAGGTCTGCGCCTTTACTATGTATATTAGTGTATAAAAACTATAAAAACTGCTTGAATAATTTGCTGTCGTGGTTAAAGATATATCTTAATCGATTAAGTTTCAACTTGGTATTAACAATTATGATCAACAATAAAGTGCAATTAATCACCTACGCAGACCGTATTACTGGTCAAGGTATTGATGAATTAAGTAATTTATTAAATGGCCCACTTAACAATGTGTTTGCAGGTGTACATTTGTTGCCATTTTATAATCCGATTGATGGCAGTGATGCTGGCTTTGATCCTATTGATCATAGTGAAGTAGACTCGCGCCTTGGTAGCTGGGACGATATAAAAGTCCTTGGTGCAAACTATGACTTAATGGCTGACTTAATTGTTAACCATGTTTCAGCACAATCTTTCCAATTTAAAGATGTACTCGCTAAAGGCAAGCAATCTGAATTTTGGGATTTATTTCTAACCAAAGATGATGTATTCCCAAATGGCATGTCTGAGGCTGAACAACAAGCGATTTATCGTCCGCGTCCAGGTAGTTGTTTTACACCAATTACATGTGGTGACGGCCAAACCTATGATTTTTGGACCACTTTTACCGATAACCAAATTGATATCAATGTGAAATCAACGGCGGGTATCGAGTATTTAGATACGGTGCTTGGCAAATTTGCTGATAATAATGTCAATATTATTCGTTTAGATGCGGCAGGCTATGCGATTAAAGAAGCTGGCACAAACTGCTTTATGTTGGATGAAACCTTTGAATATTTAAATAAGCTTTCGGCGCAAGCTAATGAAGCGGGTATGGAAACCATTGCCGAGATCCATAGCCATTTCCAAACTCAGGTTGAAGTCGCAAAGCGTGTAAATATGGTTTATGACTTTGCTTTACCACCCCTTATTTTACACAGCTTGTTTAGCAATGATGCGCAAGCATTACTGAATTGGCTAACTATTTCGCCGCGTAACTGTTTAACGGTACTTGATACTCATGATGGCATTGGCATCATTGACGCAGGCCCGATGGGTGATAAACCGGGCTTATTAGACGCTGCGCAAATTGATAACTTGGTTGAAACCATTCATGAAAAGAGCGAAGGGCAAAGCCGCCTAGCGACTGGTGCAGCAGCAAGTAATGTCGATTTATATCAAGTAAACTGCACATATTACAATGCCTTGGGCGCAGATGACTTTGATTACTTATTAGCGCGTGCGATTCAGTTCTTCGCACCAGGTATTCCACAAGTTTATTATGGTGGCCTGTTCGCTTGTGAGAACGATATGGAATTATTGGCTCGTACCAATGTAGGTCGTGATATCAATCGCCCTTATTTAAATGCGCAAGACATTGATGCTGCGCTTGCTAAACCTGTGGTGAAAGGTTTAATCAAGCTGATTCAATTACGTAATGAGCATCCAGCTTTTCACGGTGAGTTTATTGCTAAAGGTGAAGGCAGTGTGTGCCGTTTAAGCTGGCATGATGATACCAGCTCAATCGAGTTAAAAGTTGACTTTGCTAGCCGTGAAGTGATCATTGTTGATCACCGTGAAGGCGAACAAAGTATTGTTGATTTGGCTGACTTTTTAGCTTAACTACTTTGACCCAATTGCAGTTGATAGTCGATTTCGGCTGTTTGCTGCTCTTTCGATAGAAACAAGGTCGCAGCAATACGGCCTTTTTCTTCGCTATTTTGATGAACAGTTGTGAGTTTTGGCACAAATCGTTGGCCTTCATCGATGCCATCAAAGCCAACAATTCTGACATCTTCAGGAACCGATAAGCCCATTTTTAATGCTTCGCGCATGGCGGCAAGGGCGATCAAATCACTCATACATAACAATACGTTTGGCCTTGGTGTACTGCTAAGTGCTTCTTTGGCGGCAATGCTGGCAAAGCGCTCGCTGCTTTCAGGAATATTCCATGTTCTATCATCACCCAGGGTGATGCCAGCATCGCTGATTGCTTGGTGATAACCGCGCAGTCGTTGATGAGCAATCGACTGACCTGCTTCAAACTCATGATGTTCGTATACTCGGCATAATACGTCGTTATCGAGTAAACGCAGGCCTAAAATAGCAACCCGATCATCATTTTTGTGAAGTGCGTGTTTTGCAATATCAAAGCTGGCTTGTTGGTTGTTTACGTTTACTGAGGCATCGCGACCGATATTAAAATCAACCGTTACCACATGTTTGGCAACCTGTTTTAATTGCTCAACAAGTTGCTTATTACGTGGGCGGCCGTAGCAAATAAAACCATCTACAAAGTCGACAACGCTATTTAGGTTATCGCTGTTGCCTGAAAATAATAAAAGGTTAATACCATTTTTTTCGAGCACCGCTGACACACCGCGCATAAAGCTGCTAGCAACCGGGTCAGATATCATATATTCAACGCTGTCTGGTAATACTAACGCAACAATATTAAAGGTGCCTCGGCGCAATGATTGTGCCGCCTTGTTAGGGCCAAAATAGCCAAGCTTTTTACAGGCAGCCAAAATCTCTTCGCGGCGTGCTTTCGATAATTGATCAGGGCGGTTAAACGCATTTGATACAGTGGCATTTGAAACACCTAACTCTTGGGCAATACTTTTCAGCGTCCAACTTTTTGGCTTTGTCATTGTAGGTTCTTAATCGGTTTACTTAATTGTAAATTACCATATAAAGAGTCGAAAAAAAGTGTTTTTAGTCATAAAAATAGGCGTACCATAAAAGAATGAGTACGAGGGTGAGAAAAAGGCGAAGAGCGAGTGATTTCTAAGTTACCAAAATGGGTTGAGATTGGCGCATTTATTTTGGCGCTGGTGGCTGGGTGTGTGAATGCAGTTGGTTTACTTAGCTTTGAGCATCAAGCGGTATCGCATTTATCGGGAACTGCCACCTTGCTTGGCACAGATCTCATGCATGGCAATAGCCTTGATGCTTTACATTTATTAGGTGTATTACTGTCATTTTTAGTTGGGTCTGGTATTGCTGGTTTTTTGCTGCATAGTTCAGCACTCAAACTAGGTCGTCATTACGACACGGCATTGCTGATCGAAGCAGGGCTTTTACTGGGCGCACTTTGGTTATTATTTAATGGCTCGGGCTATGGGCATTTTTTAGCTTCTGCGGCATGTGGCTTACAAAACGCCTTGGCAACAACTTACAGTGGTGCAATTGTGCGTACTACCCATGTTACGGGTATTTTTACTGATTTAGGTATTATGTTTGGTCGGGTTTTTCGTGGCGAGGCGCTTGATAAACGTAAGGCTAAGCTGTTCGGCCTAATCATTATAGGCTTTATATTTGGTGGCTTAGCAGGGGCGTGGTTATTTGCAAAAATGACTTTTGCTGCGCTTTATGTACCAAGTGCCATCTGTATTTTACTTGCCTTAATCTATCGCGTTTATTCTCATCGAAATCCAGAATTTAATGATTAGCAATACTCTTAGGTGTTGTACCAAAGGCTTGTTTAAACACGCGACTAAAATGGCTCGGGTTATTAAAGCCTAATTGATAACAAACTTGGCTAATCGCCTCCCCTTTTTTGAGCAGTTTATACGCTTTTTGTAAGCGTAATTGCTGTTGCCAGTGAGCGGGTGTAACACCAAATGCTAGTTTAAATTGCTGATAAAATTTACTGCGGCTCATACACGCTATCTTGCATAACACATCAATATCAATATTCTCAGCAAGGTGCTGTTCTATATAACTAACTACATGACTTAACGGAGTTGCGAGCTTGCCTTGCTTACAACTTGCAATCATTAAATCTCGGCTTTGCTGCTGTAACAGGCGGGTTATGAGTTCATTAAGTGATAAATCAATTAAGTAATCGCGGTGTTGTTCATTTTCACTAAACAGGGTGATCATGCGCTCCAGCAGTTGTTGAGTTTGCGGATTATGCTGGGCGTGCACTAACTTGGCTTGATATTGGAAAAAGTCATCCTGGGTAATTTGCTGGTTAAAATTAAGAGCATCAACTACTTGGCTTATTTTGTCGGTACTGATTTCAATCGCTAAACAGGTTGTAGGTTGATTAAGAGACGCATTGGGAAAATCGATTAACACTCCTTGCTCTGGGGCAAGTACAAATGATTGGTTTGGTAAAAACTCTTCATGATAATCACTGTCGGCAACATGCATGATTTTTTTACCGCTGATCATGCCACAAAATAATAATTCAGTGGAATGTAACGCCACTTTTTGGGCATCTAAGTAAGTGTCGTAAATACTTAATTCAGCATGTTCACCCGCAAAACTGACTTTATTTTCAATAAGCACATCAATACGTTGTCGTTTTTTATCTAAACTTCTATTGCTGACTGATGTGTTCATAGTTGCCTCGCTGTCGCCCTAAATTCTGGACAAATAGTCAAAAAGTCTGGACTAGGAATCAAGTGTGTTTTCAGTAACTGAGCTAACTTCAATTGTTAGCGGTTCATTAAACAATAACCTACCGCATAATTTAGTCAATGCTAAATAAAACACAACAATTTGAAGAGAGAACACATTATGATTTATGCAAATCCAGGCAGTGAAGGTGCAAAAGTTAACTTTAAAGCGCAGTATGAGAATTATATTGGTGGCCAGTGGGTTGCCCCTGTAAAAGGAGAATACTTTGAAAACATTAGTCCAGTAAACGGCAAAGTGTTTTGTAAAGTACCTCGTTCATCAAAAGAAGATATCGAGCTGGCACTTGATAAAGCCCACGATGCAAAAGCGGCATGGGGAACAACGTCGGTTACCGAGCGTAGTAATATCTTATTAAAAATTGCTGATCGCATTGAACAAAACCTAGAAATGCTGGCAGTGGCCGAAACCTGGGATAACGGTAAAGCAATCCGTGAAACACTTGCGGCAGACGTGCCACTCGCGGCTGATCACTTTCGCTATTTCGCAGGTTGTGTGCGTGCCCAAGAAGGTTCAATCGGTGAGATAGACGAAACCACCGTTGCCTATCATTTTCATGAGCCACTGGGTGTAGTCGGGCAAATTATTCCTTGGAACTTTCCATTGTTAATGGCGGCGTGGAAGCTTGCACCTGCCCTTGCTGCGGGTAACTGTATTGTTTTAAAACCAGCTGAACAAACGCCTACGTCTATATTAGTGCTGCTTGAAGTGATTGGTGACTTGTTGCCTGCAGGTGTTCTAAATGTGGTAAATGGCTATGGTAAAGAAGCGGGCGAAGCGCTGGCAACCAGTACTCGAATTGCGAAGATTGCCTTTACAGGCTCAACGCCAGTGGGTTCACATATTTTAAAATGTGCTGCTGATAATATTATTCCTTCGACGGTTGAGCTAGGTGGTAAATCACCAAATATCTTCTTTAACGATGTCATGGAAAAAGACGATGAGTTTTTGAGTAAAGCGATTGAAGGGGCTGTACTTGCGTACTTTAACCAAGGTGAAGTGTGTACGTGCCCATCGCGTTTATTTATTCAAGAAGATATTTACGAGCAATTTATTGAGCGTGTTCTTGCCCGAACTCTACAAATTAAACGGGGTAATCCTCTTGATACCGAAACCATGGTGGGTGCTCAAGCATCACAAGCTCAGTTTGATAAGATCCTAAGCTACATCGAAATTGGTAAACAAGAAGGGGCCGAAGTGCTTGCGGGCGGCGAAGTCGAACAACTGTCTGATGAGTTTAATGGCGGTTACTACATTCAACCAACGCTATTAAAAGGCACTAACGACATGCGCGTGTTCCAAGAAGAGATTTTTGGCCCGGTTATTTCAATGTCGACTTTTAAAGATGAAGACGAAGCGTTAGCCCTTGCTAATAGTTCTGAGTTTGGCTTAGGTGCTGGTGTATGGAGTCGAAACATGAACCGTGCTTATCACTTTGGTCGTAAGATTGAAGCGGGCCGTGTTTGGACCAACTGCTATCACATGTACCCAGCACACGCTGCGTTTGGTGGTTATAAAAAGTCAGGCATAGGCCGCGAAACACATAAACTTGCCCTTGATCATTACCAACAAACTAAAAACCTATTAGTCAGTTACAGTGAGAATCCACTGGGTTTCTTTTAAAAGCAATTTCTTATTGTTGTCGAAACTACCCAAACGCCACATCTAGTGGCGTTTTTATTTTTTAACGGGCATAAAAAAGCCCGGCGAACACACAAGCCAGGCTTTTCGACAACAATTTGTTGAGTCACCGCGTGTGCAATGACTCGGAATAAAAAAGCTTAGAGAACACACAAACTAAGCTTTTGACAACAATTTGGTGAGTCACCACGTGTGCAATGACTCGGAATAAAAAAGCTTAGAGAACACACAAACTAAGCTTTTGACAACAATTTGGTGAGTCACCGCGTGTGCAATGACTCGGAATAAAAAAGCTCAGAGAACACACAAACTAAGCTTTTGACAACAATTTGGTTGAGTCACCACGTATGCAGTGACTCGGTATATAAAAAAGCCCAGAGAACACACAAGCTAGACTTTTTGTGACAACAATTCGGTTAGCGCAAACACGCTGAAAGGTGTGAAGCTGTTTAGCTTAAAAGCGCTGATGAGTTAACTTTAGAGTAATCCTTCTAATTCGACAAACGATTAAAATAAACCTGATAGATGAATTTTTTTAATCTATTAGCATGTGAAGTACTTTTTATTGCCACAACAATGCCTTAGTGATTAAATAGGGTGTTTTTTAAACATAATAATTATTTAAAATGGATTTTTATGAAACGTTTGACGCTTTACTTATCACTCATCTTTACAGCTCTAAACTTTGGCCCTTTTGGTGTTAATCTATGTCGCGCCGATGAGGGGCGTACAGTCACTCACTCTGAAATTAATTGGTCTGAACTTGCTATAAAAGATGTTGAAGCGGCTTATCAATTATCGGTTATCAATCACCCAGGGATGCATGATGCACGTAACCCTGGTTTTGCTAAACAGCTTGAAAAAGCAAAGCAAGAAGGCTTAAAGCTGGCTGTAAAAGCGCATAGTTCACAAGGTTTTGCTGCGGCTATTGCACGTTTTAGAACTGTACTACAAGATGGTCATGCGGGAGCGATTGATACCTTACCAAGTGAATTAAAACCACAAAGAAGTTGGCCGGGCTTTTCAACTGTATGGCGCGGTGATGCGTTAAAAGTGTATTACAGCGAATTAGATACAGTTGCCAAGGGTGATGAGCTCGTAAGCTGTGATAATACAGCAATTAATACTTTGCTCGTTGAGCGTGTTTTTCGCTATTACGGCGAAGTTGCGCAACCTGGTAGTTGGTGGAATCATGGCTGGCGACTAACAATTGATGATGGAAACCCGTTTTTATCGCCACTTGAAAGCTGCACATTTGAAAAAGCCGACGGCTCTGTTTACAGCTTAAAGTTAAATTGGCGTATTAGGCCTGATGATGTCAGTGGTAAACTTAAACATGCTTACAACGGCGACAAGTTACCAATTGCGCTTAATTGGCCTTTAAAGGATATTGCGTGGATCAGTATGCCAACGTATGCACCCAATGAGCAGCAGCAAGCAGATTACCAAACGATGCTGAGCGCCATTGAACAGCAACATGATAAGTTAATGCAAGCTAAAGCTGTGGTGCTTGATCTTCGCCATAATCAAGGTGGCTCATCGATGTGGAGTGAGCAAATAGCCTCAGCACTTTGGGGTAGTGAACAGTTTAAATATGGCCGCTATGAGTTACACAAAAATACCCAAGTGTGGTGGCGTGCTTCTAAAGGCAATACTGACTATTTTGGCGATGTAGTCGCAAGCTATGATAAAGCTAGCCCTTGGTATCAATGGTTAAAGACGACTCACGAAAGTATGCAGGCGGCTTATGAAAAAGGTGAACATTTTTATGTTGAGATACCTGCAGCAGAGCAGCCAGCATTGCCAAAAGACGCCAGCAAGTTTACTACACCGGTTTATGTGATTGTGCCAGGGCAATGTGCCAGCGCCTGTTTAGACGCACTTGATAGTTTTAAATTATTTGCAAACACACAGTTAGTTGGCGCACCAAGTAGTACCGATTCTACCTATATGGAAGTGAGGCTCGAAACCCTACCTTCAGGTTTTGCTAAAGTCATTCTGCCGATAAAGGTCTATGTGAACAGACCCCGAGAAAAAGGCTTTTATTATCAACCTGATATTCAATTCAATGAACTTGAATGGACAACGCAAGCGCTTGTTAAAATGATTGCTGAGTTGTAATTAAACAAGTTCTTCTTGCTTTTTTATATTATATGAATACGATCTATATACGTTTCATATATAGGTCACATGATGGGTATTGTTAAAATAAGCGATGAGCTACACGAAGAAATCCGTAAAGCAAGCACAGCGATGGTGCGCTCAATCAACTCACAATCTGAGTATTGGATTAAAATAGGGATGCTTGCAGAGCTTAACCCCACCATGACTTACAGCGATATTATCAAAGAGCAACTTCGTCAAGCTGATGTGAAGGCTAAGGATGTGAGTGATGAGTAAAGTTGTAATTAAAAATGCAGACGAAATTGCTTTGATGCGAGAGTCTGGTCGATTACTTGCTGATGTATTTGCTTATCTCGACCCTTTTGTAAAAGAGGGAGTGACTACAATGGAAATAAACGATCTCGTTGAGCGCTACATTGTTGAGCAGTTACAAGCAAGGCCATCAAGTAAAGGGCAGTACGGCTACCCTTATGTACTAAATGCCTCTGTGAACGAGGTGGTATGTCATGGTTTTCCAAGCGAGAAGGGTATTTTAAAAGCAGGCGATATTGTGAATATTGATATCACTCTTGAGAAAAATGGCTATTTAGCTGACTCGAGCAAAATGTACTTAATTGGAGATGTATCGCCTTTAGCAAAGCGTTTGGTAGACACCACCCAGCAAGCCCTGTGGCACGCGATTAAAATGGTAAAACCAGGCGTGAGGCTGGGGGATATTGGTAATGCGATTGCAAACTTTGCTCATCAACATGGTTATAGTGTGGTTAAAGAATACTGTGGTCATGGTATCGGCCAGCAAATGCACGAAGAGCCACAGGTATTACATTATGGCAAGAAAAATACCGGGCTGGTATTAAAAGAGGGGATGACCTTTACAATTGAGCCAATGATCAATCAAGGGGCTGCTAAAGTAAAAACCAAGCCTGATGGCTGGACTGTGGTTACAAGAGATAAAAAGCTTTCTGCGCAATGGGAGCACACTTTAGCAGTAACGGCTGAGGGAGTTGAAGTGTTGACCTTACGCGAAGAAGAGCAACACTTTTTAAAATAAATTGTGTGTTAACAGGCTAATTCAGCAACGGGCTCTTCTGCTAACCAGTTAAGGGCCGCTGTTTTTGACTTAAATACATTCATTATCAAGCCTGCTCGTTTATACAAATTGCAGTAGGTATCACTCAGCAAGCTACCGCCTTCAAGCCCATCTTTTATGACTAAGGCTGTTTTGGCTGGTGCAATGCCCTTACGCTTGAGTTCAACAAAATACACCATTAACTTTTCAAGTGCATCAGGGGTTGCCATACACGAATTTTTAAATTCAACTAATTCAAACCACTGGCCGTAATCAGCGTTGAGCTTATTGATGTAATCCTTTTGCATAAAAGAGTGCGCGTCAATAATCTCTTCATTGAAAGGACCTGTTGCGGTTGTTAAAAGTGTATTTTCACGTTGATAAAACTCAACAAGGCCGTGAGGTTTAAAGTTTTTGAATGGATAATGGTTTGTTGATACTTTTTTATGCATCCGTTCAATCCCTGAATGTTTATTGAGCTTTTGATAATAGCAGTGAAATCAACGAATTCAATCTTTTGGTTTGGATTTTCTTAAAAACTAGTGAAAAAGCACTGGTTTTGCTACCAGGTAGAACCTGCTTGAATGTATATAGCATTTTGTTCAGGACCATGGGCTACATCTAAACCAATGCTGATACCGTAATGTTCATCAATCAAATAGCGAAACCCTGCACCCACAGTATCAATGGTTTCAGCCTTTGATAAGTCAGAAAAGCTATCGGCTGCCCAGCCCATACCAGTAAACACATTGAGTTTTATTTTATGTGTGACTTTATAGCTTGCTTCAGCTTCAGTAACAAATACATCTAGGCCTTGATAACGCGTTGCTGACACCCCACGCAAGCTAATACTTGGCGGAATGTAAACTGGTAAGCGTTTCTCACCTCGATTATTAACCGAGTCATACTGCATACGTAAAGCAAAATTAAACTTATCGGTGTAACGCCAATAGTTTAAGGCGGTTAGCTTTAGACTGGTGTAATCAACCTTACTGCCAATAGCCTCATCAAAATATAAATATTCGGCCTTGTAATTAAAGCCACGTTCAGGGTTAAGCGGGTTATCTCGGCTATCGTATTCCAGTAGCGGACCGATACCTGACGTATTTACATCAAGTGAAAGGTGCTCCTTGATAATGTCGTTTTCAAGTAAAAAATCTTCGATAGGGTTATCGGCTAAGCTAATATCAACTTGGCGATAAATCTGTTTAAAACCGTAAAAGAAGTTACTATCGTCATAGCGTAACTTAAGATTTTGGAACACAGCAGGACCTTCAATATTTAACGATAATGGCGTGAGAAGCTTTATTTCATCGAAGGTATAAAAATCAAGATTGATACTCGCCCAGCCAACAATCCCTTGATAGCGAATACGGTCTTCATCCCAAAACGTAATGTGACCAACAGCGCCGCCTTTGGTGCCATTTTTAGTGCCCATAAGGCCAACTAAACTGATACTTTGTGGCAGGGTAGAGCCCTCTTTTTTCTTCTTTTTAGCCTTTTTCTCGTTGTCATGAAAAAAAAGGCCTACAACACCAAGGCCAGGCCCTACAGCAGGTTCTGTAATAAACGTCGGGATGGGCAAAAATGAAATAGGTTCATCAACTTTTTGTTGTTGATTGCTTAATTGTTGCTCGGCAGGTTTTATTGCATATTCATCGTAACTTGATGCAAAGCTTTCAGTGCTTAGTAAACTTACCGCCAACATATTTATTAGTACTACTTTTTTCACTTAATCCCTTACCCTGTAGTTTATTTTTCTTCAAATCTTAATTTATAGTTGATAATTAAACTCGAGACGGTGGTCGCCATCCACAAAGTCAACGTTTTCATTCCAATTTGCAAAATAGCGTAGATTCATTCGCGGGTTTATTTGGTAACTTGCGGCGAATTCATGAGTTAAAATATGGCTTTGGTTTAACCCATAGTAATGGTCTTTGTAGTTATCACTACCGCCGATAGTGGTTAGCCAAAATGGATTGTAGTTAAGCCATATTTTATCGTTAATTGTCACTTTAGCGTACATACCCACTAAACCATAAGCACCCATAATGGAATAACCACTGTCACGACTGCCGTCATCTTCTAGGGTATTTTCACCAAGCGATGCACCCACACCAGCTAACGGATAGAACGTGAAACGTCCCATAGGTTTTAAAGCTTTAATAAAGCTGTACGAAACATCCATACTTTCGTCAGCAACAAGATTGGCATTAAGGTTATAGTTAGCATCAATTTGCGTTGCACTCATAGAGCTCAAATCAACAGAGAAGTTTCGAAAGCGAAACGAGTCGATAGAATCTGTTGTTTTGCTGTCGCTTTCCCAGCCTAGTGCATCGCCATATATGCCTTTTACTTCAATAACATTCATTCCGGCAGTTGTTGCGATACCTGTGTCGTATGCTTGGCCTACTTTTAAGTTTAGCCCTTTGTTAGTGGTACCAAAGCCTATTTGAGTATAAACAGCCAGAGGATCTGACATGTCTTGTACTTCTTTTTGATTATCCGCATAACTGGAAAATGAAACCCCAATACTAATTAGTGTGATGAGGTGATATGAAGTCATGTGTTGTCCTTACACAGAGATAAAAAGGCTGTTTCATTAGTTAGTTATAGTCTATTTTTTGTTCTTGTTCAATCCTAATTGAGGGCGAAAATATGGGGATCCAGTAGTTAAAATTTATGGGGTATTAGTTTTTTAGTATAGCTAAAAAGTTCACTAAGTATTTGTTGTTAGGTATTAATTATTAATTTCAAAAGCGGTTTATAGAAAATAGGTGGTTTTATTGATAGAGGCCAATGTATATAAAGGTAAGTGCTAGAATCGACCGTTTTTTCATCTATACTGATGAAAGCTCATTGTGAGTGAAAGGTATTGCTTTAACTAATAAAGGATGATTTATGAAAAAACTAATAGCGGCAGCTATTTGCGGTTTGGTTTCAACGGTAAGCCTTGCAGCTGATAAGCCAAACGTATTGGCCATAATGGTTGATGACGTTGCGCCAATCTCACTCAGTGCATACTCACACGGTATGACCTACCCAACCCCTAATATTGATCGCATTGCTAACGAAGGTGCATTGTTTACTGATCATTATGCACAGCCTAGTTGTACAGCGGGTCGTGCTGCATTTTTAATGGGGCAGTTGCCTGTGCGGACAGGCTTAACCACGGTAGGTCAACCTGGTAATCCTCTTGGTATAAAAGAAGCCGATCCTACCTTAGCCGAATTTTTAAAAGCTCGCGGTTATATGACGGCTCAATATGGTAAAAATCACTTAGGTGATTTAGATGAGCACTTACCAACAAAGCATGGCTTTGATGAATTTTACGGAAATTTGTACCACTTAAATGTGTCTGAAGAACCTGAGCAGGCTGATTACCCTAAAGATCCTAAGTTTGTTAAAAAGTTTGGCCCGCGTGGTGTGATTGAATCTTACGCCAATGGCAAAATCACTGATACTGGCCCACTTACTCGCAAACGAATGGAAACGTTTGACGAAGAAGTGTTAGAGCGCTCACTCAACTTTATGGAACGCGCAGTTAAAGCGAAAAAACCATTCTTTATTTGGCATGCCACAAGTCGTATGCATGTTTACACACACCTAAAACCTGAAAGCCGAAATTTAGCGACAGGCATTAGTTCTGAAGAAGATATTTTTGGTAGTGGCTTGATGGAGCATGATGGTCATGTTGGCAAGCTACTAGATAAACTTGATGAGCTAAAAATTGCCGATAACACCATTGTTATTTACACCAGCGATAATGGTCCTGAGCAATCAAGCTGGCCTGATGCAGGAACCACTGAGTTCCGTGGTGAAAAAATGACAACCTGGGAAGGGGGCGTGCGCGTGCCTTTCTTGGTACGCTGGCCTGATGAAATACCAAAAGGCTTAAAGCTCAATGGCATTTCATCACATGAAGATGTTTTCCCTACAGTTGCTGCTGCATTAGGTGAAAAGAACTTACGTGAAAAGCTTAAAAAGTCAGACAAAGTGTATATTGATGGTGAAAACAACCTAGCTTATTGGACTGGTAAAGCTGATAAATCTGCACGTAACTATTTCTTTTATTACTATGAGTCACAACTTACGGCGGTACGTTTTGGTCCATGGAAAATGCACTTCGCGACCAAACCAAATGGCTTATATTACGAAGATATGGTAACTCACAGTATGCCTAAATTATTTAATTTACGTAAAGATCCATTAGAACACTATGATGGGGTGACTGGTTTTCATCAAATCATGCGTAAGAGTTGGTTGATGCAGCCGATTATTGCTAAGTTGAATGAACATGTTCAAACCTTTGTTGAATTCCCTCCACGTCAAGAAGCAGCGTCACTTAACGTTAATGAAGCAATCGAAAAAGCAAAATCACTAAACTATGGGCATTAATTATTAACCATAAGTTGAAAAGGGCCGATTAGGCCCTTTTTTAATGATTAATGCTATTCATCATTTCGAGCTGTTTCACAAACTGCTCAACTTGCTGGTTACCCGGTACCAAGCTGGCTAGGTTTCTGGCATAAAACAGCGCTTGGCTGTAGTTCTCTTCTGCCACATACCACTGTGCCAAACTGTAGCTGATATCTGGGTTATTCGGTGTTAAATTAAATGCGCGCTCAAGGGCCGATATGGCTGCGGGCATGTTGCCTAAATCTTGTAATAGCAGGGCGTAGGTAAACTGATAGTTTGCATTTTCTTGTGCAAACTGCGCTGCTTTTTGTAAATGGTTAAGAGCGGTGTTTTTTTGTTTTGCGCGAATAAGGCTCATTGCCAGGGCATAATGTATGTCGGCGCTTTCTAGGTTAACGTCTAAGCCTTGTTTTAAGATGGCTTGCGCTGCTTTTTCATCGCCTTGATTACGGTATAAATCTGCTAAATTGACATAAGCGGGAGCAAAAATAGGCTCAACACTGATTGCTTGCAGGTAATGTGCTTTGGCTTGCTCAGGCTTTTGTAATGTGAGCGCCAAATTGCCTAAATTGGTGTGTGAATAGCCACGCTCTGCTTGGTACTCTTGAATGCATTTGTATTCATCAAGGGCTGCATTTAAACGTTTGCTGTCTTGCTCATTGAGCCCCGTAGGGAAGGGTTGAATTAACATACCTGCAAGTGCTCGTGCAGCTTCGGCTCTGATAGGCAAATTTTCATCATCTAAAAGCGGGTTCAACAGGCGCCAGCGCTGGTTGATATCAAACGGCATCGCCGCCTCAATGGCTGCTTGGCGTTTTAATGGTTCGCTGTCTTTTACTGAGCGAGCAATCGCGACGACAGCATTGTTATCTGGGCTTGCGGCTAAGCGGCTTAATGCTGATGCACGGATGATCTCAGGAAAGCCTTTATCTTGCACGATTTTGGTCAGCATGGTTGATGCATTAGGCAAACGGTTATCCGCGGCATAAAACGCCTCAGAAAAATGCGCAGTGCCAAGGTGCTTTGAATGTGGATGCCAGCCTTTTATTTTAGCAACCGCCCATTGTGGCGTCTTGTCTTCATGGCAGCTATTACAGGCATTTGGGGCATTGGTTTTTAATGTTAAGTCTGGACGTGGTACCCGAAAGCTGTGGTCGCGCCTTGCATCCACTTGCATATAGGTGGTGGCAGGCATATGACAATCAACACATTGGCTACCAGTACTTGCCACTTTATGACCGTGATGTTTTGGCGTGTCGAACACCTCTTGGCTATGACATTGCGTACAGGTTTGATTACCCGGTAGCTTTAATTTACCCGAATGAGGGTTATGGCAGTTACTACATGTTACCCCGGCATTGAACATTTTACTTTGTAAAAATGAACCCCAAACATAGTCTTCGTCCCACACTTGACCATCAACGTGATAAAGCTCTGGAGTGAGTAATGAGCCTTGAAAGTGTTGTAAAAAGCTATGTGGGTCTTTGCGGTCATCAAGCTGTGAGCGGCGAGCATGGCATGTTGCACACACTTGCACTTGCTCGCTTTTTACCAGAGGCTGCACGCTTTGCATACTGCCATCGACTTCTTGAGTAAACAGTGGGGTTTGCTTTTTAATATTATGCGCAAAGCCCTTATCAGCAATACTGCTATCGCCATCAGCCCATTTTAAATGCGCTTGTGTGTCGCCATGACACGCTTTACAGCTCACGTTAATGCTTGAATAAGTTGAATCAAAGCTATTCGTTTTAAGGTCAAATTGCTTTTTGAAATCAGTTGAGTGGCAATCGGCACACATATGATTCCAGTTTTGGCCTTTTTGCGACCAATGAAAAAGGTCGTGTTGTTTCTGCTCAGGATGCAGTACAAACCAGCGCTGACCGCCGTCTGTTTTACTGCGTGAGTCCCACGCAAATGGAAACAGTTGTATGTGGCCTTTGCCCATATCAAACATGTATTGCTGCAATGGCTCATAGCCAAATGTGTATAAAACAGAGTAGTCAGTCAACTTGCCATCAAGGTTTGGCATGCTTATAAAAAGTTGTTGGTCTTTTTGAAAAAAGCGCGCTTGCTGGCCTTGATAGTCGAGGGTTTGTTCGTTGAAATTGCCAAGCACTGAAGCGGGAGTGGCTTTGTCCATAGCATGAAAATGATGGGAGGTTTGCCAGTCTGCAACTTGGCTTTGATGACAGTTAACACACTGGGACTCTGCAAACACACTAAATGCGAAAAAGCTACATAACAGCCAAGCCAATCTCATCACAGAATAAATCCTTTTTATTTTTACCACATGCACTTATGAGTTATATCAGTTTGTTACAGATAAGCAAAGTCGGCTTGTTAAAACGAGGATATAAAAAAGCCCGAGAAGCTCGGGCTTAGTAAGTTATAGACTTTTCTTCGGTGGCAGCGCAACGTTAGCGAAGATAAGCCCCGCCACTAATGACATAAATATCAAGAAGGTTTGTTGGCCTATATGCTCCGCATAAACGAAATCTTGACCTTCAATTAACGAGTTCAAACCGATATAGGTTTTACTTCCAGGTACTAAAACAATTAAACCTTGCATGGCTACAATAGAGGCGGGTGCATTAGCAACACGGTTAAACAAGTTACTGAATACCCCAACAGATAAAGCACCAACAAAAGTACCTAAAGTGTAATCTAGATACATGGCCGAACCAATACTTGTACCATACGCGATAAAGCCAGAAGCGATTGACCAAACTGCATGCTTTAATTTTGTTCTAAAAATAACGATTAGGCTGCTACATAACATGAAGATAGCAAGCCAGGCTGTCCATTTGGGTAAAGGCTCGGGTTGCACAAAATCACTTTGTCCAAAAATAGCAAAACCAATACCGATACCAATAAAAGCACCAAAATACAGTTTAAACAGCAGCATGAATGAGTCCATCACCCGAGCTGTACCAGATACTAAATGCCTTGCCGCTAACTCTGCTAAACCTAGGGCTAATGCTAAGCCGGGTATAAATACAATGATGGCTGAAAGTACCACCAGTCGTATGTTTATTTGGGCATCAAGATATACGCTTACAGCGCAGGCAATCATCGCAGAAACAATGGCAACTAATGGTTCAAGCATATGCGCAACACGCTTAGAGCGTGTTGACCAGAGCACAAATAAATACACCACTAAGGTAATAATTGCTGACCAAAATACATCATTCCAGCTAGTGCCCATCAGCATGGCAAATGCACCACCCGAAGTCGCAAACGCAACGCCAGTCATAAATTTATTATATGGGTTTGGCATGGTGTAAATGATATCGAGCTGTTTATCGACTTCTTGTAGCGTCAGCTCGCCATTAAGCATTTTGTTTACTAAGTCATCGGTATCTGCCAGCGAGCCTAAGTCATGATCGCCCGGATCAACACGCGCAACATGGGTGTACTCTTCTTCGTGCCCATCTGTCCAAATAACAAATGTCACTGATGTTGGCGACATAACAAAAGATGATTTCAAACCGAGATAAGTCGCAACTTCCATTAAGTGCGCTTCTAGTCGGTATGCAGGTGTACCGTATTTATGAAGCATTTTGCCAAGCTTCACGATAAATTTTCGTTTTTCAGTAAACGTTGCGGTTTTCAAAGGCGTTTTGAACCAAAGGTTAAATTGTTCAGTTAAGGATAGACCAAAATTCAATAAGATATAGTCTAATAGCTAGACTATATCGCTTAAATTGACCAGCGCGATTTTAGCGACAAAAGCCGCTATGTCTAGTGTTATTTACGGCAAAATTACTTATTTTTTGCTTCAATCCACTGCGCCATGTATTGGGTCGAACGCATGGTGTGATGTTTGAGCATTTGGCCGGTAAAATTTTGCTGTCTATGCTGCGCTAATGACTCACTAATGGCGGTGATTTTAGCGATTAACTGCGACTGAAGTTTTGATTTATCATAATATTTTTGCAATAACTGCTGGCCATTTTGCTGTGCTTGGGTAAACAGAGCTTCATCTTGATAAAGTGCCACTGCTGCATCAGCAAATTGCTGTGCATCTTCACAGATTGCGCCTGACCATGGCTCATCTTGATGCATGCCTTCACTACCAATAGGGGTTGTTACGCTCGGCGTTTGCATGATCATCGCTTCGAGTAACTTACCCTTGATACCAGCCCCAAAACGCAGTGGCGATAAACATACTCGGGCATCTTCCATAACTTGATAAGCATCATCTGCCCAGCCTTTGATTAAGAAGCCGGTTTTTGGATTGTTAAGCGCTGTCGCCTTAGGCGGTGGGTAAGAGCCATAAATATGGAGTTCAGCATCGGGTAATTGTTTGCGGATCAGCGGCCAAATCTGTTGCAAGTACAACACTGCATCCCAGTTTGGCGCATGACGAAAATTACCAATGGTCATAAAGTGCTTACGCTCAGCAAATGCTTTGGTGCTGGTAGGAATATGCTGTAAATCAACCAAAAATGGTAAATGGTGAAGTAGGGCGTTATCTACTTTGAAAACGTCATTGAGTAGCTGCATCTCGTAATGCGAGATAATTAAGCTGATGTCTGAGCGTAAAATTGCCGCGATTTCTCGCTTTGCAATATCGCTGTGTAAATCACTATGGCTGAATTCTCGGCCTGCTTTGTGAGCTTCGTGACGGGAATTTCTTAGGCACTGTAAATCTTCGGTATCAAGAATTTTAAGTGCGTTAGGGCAGTATTTATCGACTCGCCAACCGAACTGTTCTTCCATCATAAAGCGATCAAACATCACAATATCAGGGTTATACGCTTGCACGTACTCATCAAAGCTTGAGCAGTTTAATGCAATGACCTGTGTGGTAATGCCATCTTCGCTGAGATCCACCATGTGTTCGGTTTTTTGCGCTGGGCTTGCAAATTCAACTTGCCAGTTTTCTGCACGAAAGGCGCGCAAGAGTGACATCATGTGGGTGCCGGCTGCCGACGAATTAGGCTCAGGCCATACATAACCGATCACTAACACTTTTTTCATTGACTTGAATCTCGTATTTTTAAGTTAACATCCACCAAGGTGCGAACGGGTGGCGTTGATTTATCTAATAGTTCTTTTAACACCTGACAGGTGCGTTTACCGATTTCATCGGCATTAATGGCGATGGTTGAAAGAGAAGGAAGCATTAAGCGGGAATCTTCTAGGTCATCAAAGCCAATAACTTTGATGTCTTTACCTGGCTCTAGGCCGTGTTGGCGCATAGCTTCAATCGCGCCGTAAGCAATCACATCATTAAAACAGACAATGGCCTTGGTATTTGGCGCTTGTTTTATAAGGGTATTAAAGGCTTCTCGGCCACCTTGGCGGTTTGTCGGCGCTTGAATAACGGGTTTTTCGTCAGTGATATTAAATTGCTCAAGCGCAGCTAAAAAACCACTTAAACGTTCATGGTAGTCAGATATTTCTGCCGTGCCGCCTAAAAATGCAACTTCTTCTATGCCTTGCGATAAAATATGGCTAGTCGAAATATGTGTGCCTTTTTTGTTATCAGGCAAAATACACGGCGCAGCTGAAAACGGAATTTCACGCATGATATTAATAACCGGAAAACCACTATTTATTAAATCATCTTGCCACTGCTGCTCTGTCCCCGGTGCTGGACACATAATAAACGCCGATACGTTGTATTCTTTTAGGGTTTTCACCACTTGAGTTTGCCTTTCGACACACTCTGCAATATTCACCAGCATTGGCAGCATGCCAAGCTCAAAGATGTGTTTTTCGAGACCAACAGCAAGCTGAGCTGAATACGGGTTGGTTAAGTCATTTATAACCAACGCGACTAGGTTTGATCGCTTGCTGCGTAGGGCTGCAGCATCGCGGTTATACACATAGCCAAGCTTATCAATGGCAGCCAGTACTTTTTCTTTACTTTTTTTACTGACCTTATCACTGTTGGTAAGGACCAAAGACACGGTTGACTTTGAAACCTGTGCTTGTTCAGCCACATCCCAAATTGTGACTTTGCCTGTCGATTTTTTCATTTTTATTAGCAAAAAGTGGCGAATAGAGTGCTCTTATTTTAGCGTAATTTAGCTGTTTAAGTCACTGATTGGCTGCCAAAAGGGTCGAAACTCTTTATGAAATGCTGCAAACATGTTCTACTTGTTTACAGAATCGAAAATAAAAACGAAAAAGGAACGAACATGAAAGCATTTAAACTGCTTTTTGCGCTAGTCATTGGCGCAGCTGTTTGCACACCCAGTTTTGCTAATCAAGGTTATCAAACTCCATCGCCGGCACTGGCTGCTGTGGTTGACGCTAAGCTCGCACCAAGTAGTTATTTATCGAATGATGGCCAGTGGCTGGCGCTATTCGATAGAAAACGCATCGATACCTTACAAGACTTAGCCAAAGAAGAGTTAAAACTTGCGGGCATTAAGCTTAATCCTGCTAATTTTTCGCGCTCACGAGTGCGTAATAAATTTACATCTTTAGTGCTTAAGCATGTTGAAACAGGCTCTGAAATTGTTGTATCTGGTTTGCCAAATGGAATTTTACGCTCACCAAGTTGGTCAAGCGACAGTCAATATTTGGCATTTGTGGTAGAGCAAGCATCGAGTGCTAACCTATGGGTCTATAATGTAAGTACTAAGCAAGCCCGCCAGTTAAGTGATACGCCTCTTAATTCTGTGCTAACGCGCACGCCTTATACGTGGTTGCCAGATAGCAGCGCTATTGTCGCAAATGCAGCGGTCAATATTGGTAAAGCACGTATCAGCAATGACAGCTCGCAGGTTGTGCCTGTTATTCAGCAAAGTAGTGGTGAAAAAGCGCCTGCGCGTACTTATCAAAACCTGCTAACTAGCCCATACGATGAAGCACAATTTAAGTTCTTTGCCCAAAGCCAGCTGACTTATATTCCGCTCAGTGGTCAAGGCCAACCGATTGGTCAACCGGGCTTAATTAAATCGTTTTCGGTCTCGCCTGATTCAACCAATATTTTGGTTGGCATGATTGATGAGCCTTTTTCGTATCAAGTACCTTACAGCCGATTTGCTGCGACTTGGCAAATTTGGGGCATGCGTGGCTATACGTTAGCAGAGCTTGCGAAGCAGCCTTTAGCAGATAACATTCCACAAGGTTATGACAGTGTGCGTACTGGTCGCCGCGAATTTCAATGGCGTGCAGATCAAGGCGCTGAAGTCATTTGGGCAGAAGCACAAGACGGCGGTGATATGAAAACCGACGTGCCTTATCACGATCACCTTTATAGCCTAAGAGCACCTTTTAAACGTGATGCGAAGTTATTTGCGAAAGTTGAACGCCGTTTTGACTCAATTACTTGGGGCAACGGTAATATTGCTCTGTTATCTGAATGGCGCTTTAGCGACCGACAAGTTCGCACATTTGTTATTCAACCTCGTAATGCAGATAAAAACCGCGTGCTATTTTCTGAGCGCAGCTATAACGATGCGTATAAAGATCCAGGTTACCCAATTTATGAAAAGAATGATTTAGGCGCTGACGTATTAAAAGTTGTTGGTGGGCGTTATCTTTTCTTACGCGGTAACGGTGCCTCTGAACAAGGTAATATTCCGTTTTTAGACCGATATGATGTAAAAACCAATTCCACAACACGTGTTTGGCAATCAGAAGCGCCATACTATGAGCGTGTGCGTGCAATGCTTGATGATGAAGGCGAGCGTTTAATTACGATTCGCGAATCTAAAACTGAGCGACCTAACTTTTTTATTCGCGACCTAGACGATAAAACCCTGACTCAACTTACGACTTTTGAGCACCCTTACCCAGAATTTAAAGGGGTGACTAAAGAGCTAATTCGATACAAGCGTGATGATGGCGTTGAGCTTAGTGGTACGCTTTATTTACCGCCTGGTTATGATTCAACTCAAGGCCCGTTACCGGTTCTAATGTGGGCTTATCCGCTTGAATATAAAGATAAAGCCGTTGCGTCACAAATGCGCGAGTCGCCTTATGAGTTTACTTATATCGGTTATTGGGGACCAATGCCTTATCTTGCAAAAGGTATTGCCGTATTTGACGACCCGAAAATGCCAATTGTGGGTGTTGATGGTAAAGAGCCAAACGACTTATTCCGTAAGCAGCTGGTGGCAAGTGCTAAGGCTGCGGTAGATGTGCTTGTTGAAAAAGGTGTGGCAGATAAAGATAACATTGCCATTGCTGGTCACTCTTATGGTGCCTTTATGGTGGCGAATTTATTAGCGCACAGCGATTTATTTAAAACCGGTATTGCCCGCAGTGGTGCTTACAACCGCACCCTAACGCCATTTGGTTTCCAAGGTGAAGAGCGTGACTTTTGGCAAGCGCAAGATGTGTACGCGGCGATGTCACCGTTTTTCCATGCTGAGAAAATCAATGAGCCTATGCTGATGATCCACGGTCAAGAAGATCCAAACTCGGGTACCTTCCCAATGCAAAGTGAGCGTATGTACGCTGCATTAAAAGGCCTAGGTAAAGAAGCCCGCTTAGTGATGTTACCTTATGAGGCGCATGGCTATCGCGCTCGTAAGAGCTTGCTGCATGTACTTTGGGAGCAAGAGCAGTGGTTAGAAAAATACTTATTAAGTGACGAAAAACCCGCAGAGCCAGTTGCCGCTGACGGTGTCACTCAGTAGTTAGTTAAATGGTTATATTAGGAATCCCCGCCCATAAAGCGGGGATTTTTGTATTGCCTATTTGCATATTCATATTCGTAGATAAGCGGTTAGCAAATAAGAGGAAATGTTGTTCATGTTTATAATTCCAGATACCGACAAGAAAATTCGAGCAAAGATATCTAGCTATAAATCTGCTTTTAACCGAGAGATTAGAGATTATGGCTGTATCTCAGATGGTTATGGTAAGCGATATTTAATATTTCCTTTGTTGCTCGTACTCAATGATATGAAAAAAGCTGAGCAACATATACAGTGGCATGATTCACACTTTCCTGATGATATGGGTGAGCCAGTGCAAATGTTGTGTCGTTCGATACTAACGTTTCGTATTGGTGATATTAATAAGGCGTCTTACGAACTAGCTGAAACTATGTTTTCGAATGTATATTTATTGCCATGGCTACTTGATGAAAAAGTAGAACCTATTGATATGCGCCATCTAACAAACTTCTCACTGTTAGAGTATTGTGAGGAAGTACCACACAGAGTTCTCGAAAGCATATCAGAGCAAGAGCTGGAGTGGATTTACAGCTGCTATCATTCAGGGGCTTTTGTAAAAGCAAGAACACGTTATATTGAAATCTACACGCGCTTAAAGCATGTTTCAGAAATGGATGAACGCGTTAAGCTATCTGATGAAGCTGAGAAGTTACTATCAGCTCTAAAAGTTTAGCAGGCAATAGCTTAAGGGAAAGTCCTAAGTGCTTGGTTTCTGCTTTGAATGCTATTTTAGTCAATTAAATTAGGCCTTTGATGCGGTCGTTATAAAACAAGGATGCTCATGAATAAGTTTATAATTCTTATATCATTTTTAATATCGTCTTGCTCATTACATGCAAAACAAACCAAAAGTTTAGAATTTTCTAAAGTGCTAGATAAGGAGATCCCGTTAATTCTTGAAAAAAGCAAAGCGCGTGGTATTGCTATATCGATTGTTCAAGGGAATGAGGTGCTTGGTTCATATTCTTATGGCCATGCTGACGCTGAAAATAGAACCCCAATCACACACAAAACTTTATTCAATGTTGGCTCCATTTCTAAAGTGATTACAGCTTGGGGCGCAATGATACTAGTTGAACAAGGTAAAGTTGAACTTGATAAACCAATTAATGATTACTTAAAAAGCTGGAAAATACCGAATTCTCAGTTTGATGCTAACAAAGTAACTTTACGTAATATTCTCTCTCATACTGCAGGGCTTTCATTAAGTGGCTACAATGGATGGAGTGCTGAAGATCCATTACCTACTCTTGTAGAGTCATTAGAAGGAAATAATACGGGTGATGGAGCCGTTAAAATTATTCATGAACCTGACACTAAATGGTCATACTCAGGTGGTGGTTACACGATAGTTCAGCTGTTAATTGAAGACCTGACTAATCAATCTTTCAGTAATTTTATGACTAAAAACGTTCTTTTACCCCTCGGAATGACAAATTCTTCGTTTGATATCAACCGTATTTCTCCAGCAAAGCTGGCTAGTCCTTACGATGAGAATGGCAACAAAACAGCTATGGTGTACTTTACAGAAACAGCTGCCGCTGGCTTTATAACAACGGCAGATGATTTAGCTAAGTTTAATCAGGCAGTGCTAAAAAATGAGCAAGGTAATTACATTGGTTCAAATATTTTATCAAATCAGCTTATTGCAAATATGATTCAAGCTCAGCCTCACACAGGAGGGCGATGGAGTATGAGTTATGTCGTAGACTCTGAGAATAACAGTCTAGGTTTTGCAGGGTTTAATAGAGGCTGGACATCCTTAACTCGCTCTGTGACAGATAAAAATATTGGTTATGTAATATTAAACAATAGTAGCGTTGGTGGAGTGAATAATGAAATTGATCAACTCCTGCTGTCTGTAATTAAAGGTATTTAAACTGAAGCGCACATAGCAAGTATCTTAGCTATGGGTAATCGGTTTTAATTGCTCGCTTAACCAATCAATAAACACTCGGGTACGCCTTGGTAAATGGCGTCGATTTGGGTAGACGATATTCATAGGCATGGGCGGCAAATTATAGTCAGGCAAAACTTGGATAAGTTCACCACAACTAAGCTCGTCAAGAACTCCATGACGAGGCACTTGAATAAGGCCAAGCCCAGCTAAACACGCTGCTTTATAGGCATCAGTATTGTTGACTGTGAGCTGTGATTTCATGGTCAGGGTTTGCCAATCGCCTTGCGTATCTTGGTATTCAAAGCCGGGGTCAAGTTGGCCGAGCGTTTGGCTATAGCGAACAATGTAATGCTCGGCTAAATCGCTAAGTTCAGTGATGTTGCCATAGTTTTTAATATAACCTGGGCTGACACAGTTAATCATAGGGCAGTGGCCAATTTTTTTCGCAATCAGCGATGAGTCTTCTAAATTACCGACTCGCACTACACAATCAAAGCCTTCTTCAATTAGGTTAACTCGTCTGTCAGAACTACTCAGTTCAATCTCTAATTGCGGGTGTGCAGATAAAAAGCTGTCTAGATTCGGTAGCACTAAGCGCCGACTAATTGGCTGTGGCATATCTACTCTAAGACGCCCTGATAACGCTTCGTCTTTTTTATGAAATAGGGTTTGTAGTTCGTCTATATCAGCAAGCATATCTTTGCAGCGCTGATAAAACACAGTGCCTTCATTGGTCAGCGTAACTCGCCTTGTTGTGCGGTTTAGAAGCCGAGCACCTAGCGTATCTTCGAGTTGTTTGACCAACTGCGAGACGGATGATTTAGGCATGCTCAGTGCAAGTGCTGCAGCCGAAAAGCTTTTTAGCTCTGCAACCTGAACAAAGGTTTTCATGGCATTTAGTTCATTCATGATTGTTTGTTATTTGCGAACAGTTAATTCAATTTTACATGGTTTATCTGGTTTTGCAGTGTAAATATACTGGTTGCTCACAATTACTTCAAAGCAAAAGGGTAAGCACGATGAGCAACAAAATTGCAGTGATCACAGGTGGTAATCGCGGTTTAGGTAAAAATACAGTTTTAAGTTTGGCACGTAAGAACATTGATTGTGTATTTACTTACAGAAGCCATAAAGATGAAGCGCAGCACGTTGTAGAAGAAGTTGCAGCGCTAGGGGAAAAAGCCGTCGCCATTCAACTTGATGTTAGCGATATTTTAGGTTTTGCTGAATTTAAACAAACACTTGAAAGTACTTTGGCAACACAATGGCAAACGTCTCGATTTGATTATTTAATCAATAACGCAGGTCATGGCAGTGATAGTGCATTTGCTGATACCAGTGAAGCTATGTTTGACAATTTGATGAATGTACATGTTAAAGGTGTGTTTTTCTTAACGCAAACACTGCATGAGATGATCAATGATGGCGGGCGTATTATTAACTTATCTTCAGGGCTGACACGTTTTGCATTACCAGGAAAAGCGGCCTACGCTACCATGAAAGGAGCCGTTGAAGTATTAACCAAATACATGGCAAAAGAACTTGCTGGTCGCAATATTGCCGTGAATGTCGTCGCGCCTGGCGCAATTGCCACTGATTTTGGTGGCGGTGCTGTCCGTGATAATGAGCATGTTGCGCAATTAGTGAGTTCATTTACAGCCATGGGACGCGTTGGCCAAGCTGATGATATTGGTCCTATGATTGCGCAGCTACTCGGTGATGAAAACCGTTGGGTGACCGGACAACGCATTGAAGCATCAGGCGGTATGTTTTTATAAGCCTGTTAGCAATCGCGTGTTTGTTTGCTTATTTAAGTGAATGTGATTTAATCGCTTTCTCTTTTTAAGCAATAAACATGTGATTGCATTTATGCTCGATTTAGCAGTACTCGCGGTTTTTATTCCGACCTTTTTCTTTGTTTCTATTACACCTGGTATGTGTATGACGCTAGCCATGACGTTAGGCATGAGTGTAGGCGTTAGACGTACGCTGTGGATGATGGTCGGTGAGGTGTTAGGGGTTGCCACGGTAGCCATTGCTGCGGTAATTGGGGTTGCCAGTATTATGCTTAATTACCCTGACTTATTTGCCTTTTTAAAATACCTAGGTGGCGCGTACTTAATATACTTAGGTGTTAATATGTGGCGCGCTAAAACCAGCTTTAAACCTAACGATGCTACACAGCAACAAATTGGTCGTGGGCAATTGTTTTCGCAGGGTTATATTACTGCCATTGCAAACCCAAAAGGGTGGGCATTTATGATTTCTTTACTCCCTCCGTTTATTAATGTTGATTTAGCAGTTGCTCCTCAGCTTGCGGTATTAGTGAGCATTATTATGCTGAGCGAATTTATCTGTATGTTGATTTACGCAACAGGCGGTAAAAGCTTAAGGCTGTTTTTAGATAAAGGCGATAATGTGAAGTGGTTAAACCGTATTGCTGGCGCGCTTATGATGGGTGTAGGCGTTTGGCTGGCGCTAGGTTAACGCTAAGTTGGATAATAGCCATCTGCATATTGCAAATGGCTATTATCCTTTATGAGTCTTAATCAACTAATTCAACTTGCTTAGACACATGGTTAAAGCATAGTTTTAAAGTATCAATGGCAGTCCTTGTTTTTGCCGCTAAACTGTCTCTGGCTGGTGTTACAGCATAAACAGTATAGTTTGGCATTGCCCATTCAGGTGCTATTTCAACCAGTTCTTTCGATTTTAGTAAATGCCTAACTTCTGGTTCGGGTAACACGCCATAGCCAACACCATCAATCACAAGTTTGATTAAACTTTGCATGTTGTTCACTGTAATTTTAGCCTTTGGCAGTGGCTTGCTTTCTAATGTAGAAGGGTTAAATGCGTTGCTGTCAGCATTACTGTGTCCAATTCTGGCAAACTGGTTAAGATCTTGCCAACGAGCCTGTTTTATTTGACTAATTGGATGATCTTTATGGGCGCATAACTTTAGTGGCCACGTTGCTAATTGCCTTGCTACTAGGTTGGAATCTGTTAATGGGCCAATAGCGATTGCTAAGTCAGCGCCGCATTTAATCATATCAATTGGCTCGTCAGTCAAAATTAACTGAATACGTAAATCATCAAATTCGTTAATTAAGCGCTCCAACGGCTCGCTTAATAATCCTCCACCAAAACCCACTGGCGCCACTAATTTAAGCTCGCCACTGGGCTTATTTTGCAAATGTTGTAATTGCGTACTGGCTTGATCAGCTAGTGCCAGCATTTTTAAACAGCTTTGATAATACAGGTGGCCGGCTTCGGTTAAGGTAAGTTCGCGTGGGCTGCGGTTAAATAGGCTTAATCCGATTTCTTGTTCTAATTGCTTAATGTGTTGACTCACAGCCGATGTGGTCATCGATAACTCTGCAGCTGCACCGCTCATATTGCCTGTCTCTACAGTACGAGAAAAAACGCGTAGTGTTTTTATCAGCTTGGAATTCATAGTTCAGGCCTTCTTAATTCAGTTTTAAGAAATCGTAAATTGTGAAAATCGGGACTTCTCATTAGTATGCAAACGCTAATTATTATCATTAATAAACAAAATGTCACGGAGTATTATTATGACGAGGGTTGTTACGAACATTTTACCATTAACGGCAGCTATACTAGCTAGTTTGTCTTATTCTGCAAATGCAGATGATAAAAAGCAAGACATGGAAGTGATTGTAGTTTCTGCTTCAGGTTATGAGCAGATGCTTAAAGAGGCACCAGCCAGCATCAGTGTTATTGATCGTGAGCAACTCGAAAAGCGTTTTTATCGTGATCTAACCGATGCAATGACAGATGTTCCTGGTGTGGTTGTCACAGGTGGTGGCGACAGAAAAGATATCAGTCTTCGTGGTATGGCAAGTCAATATACTTTGATTTTAATTGATGGCCAGCGTCAAACCTCTCGTGAAACCCGCCCAAATAGTGATGGCCCTGGTGTCGAAGGAGCATGGACTCCGCCTATCTCAGCGATTGAACGCATCGAGGTTATCCGTGGTCCTATGTCGTCATTATATGGCTCAGATGCAATCGGTGGGGTTATCAATATTATTACCCGTAAAACACCAGAAAAATGGTATGGCGAATTGCGCCTAGATAGCACCATTCAAGAATCAAGTGAATCGGGCAATATCAATCAAGGTAGCTTTTTCACAGCGGGTGGCTTAATTCCTGAGTTATTAGGTATGCAGTTATCTGGTCAATTCTCAAAGCGTGACGAAGACGATTTTGAAGCAGGTTTTCGTGGCAAAGAGCAAAGTAATATCAAAGCTAAGTTCATCTTAACGCCTTCTGATAACCACGAAATCATGCTTGAAGTAGGCTCTGCAAACCAAAAACTCGACGAAACATTAGGCAAAACGGTTGCTCCTTTAGCTGAAGGCGAAAGCTGTGGTCGAAATGGCTGTCCTGAGTCATCAACCACAGAGTATGACCAAGAGAGCTATTCACTAAGCCATAATGGTTTTTATGATTTTGGCTCATCACGTAGTTACCTAAAGTACGATAAATTCGATAATACCTCTCGCGAAATGTATGTCGAAAATACCGATGCGCAAACCAGCTGGACTTTACCTTTTACCAATCATAATGCTGCATTTGGTGCATCATATTTAAAAGAAGAGCTGGACGATTACACCAGTAACCGCATAAGTGACTTAACCCATGTTGAAAACGAGCAGTGGTCGGTGTTTGCCGAAGATGAGTGGGCAGCAACCAAGCAGTTTAAACTCACAACAGGTCTTCGTTATGACCATGATGGCAATTTTTCAGGCCATTTCAGCCCACGTTTGTATGGTGTGTATACAGCAACTAAATCGTTGACGGTAAAAGGCGGTATCTCTACAGGCTTTAGAGCGCCGAATATTCGTCAATCTACCGCAGCGTGGGGGCAAGTGAGCCGAGGTGGTAATATTTACGGTAACCCAGATTTAAGCCCTGAAAAATCTGTAAACTACGAAATGGGTATCTATTACGATGCAAACCGTGATTTATCGCTTTCAAGCACCGTATTTTACAACGAATTTGAAGACAAAATTACCCGTATTTCGTGCCCACTCACCCAGTGTACTGATGGACCAAACCAGTTTGGTTCGATGCCAACGACCTATGTCAATGTGGATGAAGCCGTTACACAAGGCTTTGAGTTATCAGTATCTTACGACATTACCAGTGAGCTTGATGTAAGTGCCAACTACACCTACACCGATTCTGAGCAAAAAACTGGTGAGTACAAAGGCAGCCCACTTAATCAATTACCTAAACACATTTTACAAACATCAGTTAATTGGCGCCCGGTTGATAAGCTAGGCACCTGGTTGCGTGTACATTACCGTGGTGAGGAAAGTCAGCCGACAACAGGTCCGTCACAAGACAGCTTAATTGCGCCAGATTACACCTTGGCTGATATCGGTGGTAACTATGATTTAAGCCGCAGCATTAAGTTAGGGTTTGGTGTTTATAATTTATTTGATAAAGAAATCACCGAAGCTGAATACGGATATGTTGAAGATGGTCGACGTTATTGGCTATCAGTCGGGTTTAATTTTTAAGCCTACTCCTTAGCAAAAGCAAAGCCAACGAGTTACGTTGGCTTTGTTAATGGAACTGGCTTAAGTTTCGTAAATGACAATAAATTAGGTTGTGGTGCTTTTGGTTTGTTTTGCAATAGATGTATAGCACTATAGTTATAGGTCGCTTTTTGAATAGTTCTACTACATTGAGTTAGTCATCAACTGACAGACAACAATGATAACGACTATAAAGGCGATATATGCAAAAAGTAACACAATTATGTAAACGGAAATCAGCGTCGTTTACTCCGCTCGCAGTGCTCTGTGCTGCTATTTTCTCGCAGCCAAGTTTTGCAGGGAGTTGGCAGCAAAATGTCAGCATTGGCGGTTTTAATAATGTTCATATTTACACTCCTGATACGCAATCAAGCATAGGCAATGGCCATTCTTTGATGCTGGTACTGCATGGTTGCGTACAACCCATTAATAACTACTTAACTGCGAATCTTGAAGATGCAGCCGAAGCCCATGGCATGGTAATAGCCGTTCCTGATGCAATGAATAAAGCAGGCTATAGCTGCTGGTCATATTGGCAAGGAGCAATCAATCGCAGCTCTGGCGATTATAAGAACTTGATTAATTTAGCCAATACATTGAGTGCTGATGCAACGCGTAATATTGACCCTAAACAAGTGTATATTGCAGGCTTATCATCTGGAGCTGCAATGGCTGCACAAACGGCTTGTGTGGCGCCTGATGTATTTGCCGGAGTTGCATCAAGCGCTGGGCCGACCATCGGCACAAGTTCAAGTGGGGCAATTTCGACCTGTGAAACAGTGTCTGAAAACACCTTTGTATCCCGCTGTGAAAGCTATGCTGGCAGTTATAAAGATCATTTTGCCACACAAATAGCGGCGATTGGTCATGGTACTGCCGATACCACAGTCAATACCTGTTACAACCAGCAAAACGCAGATGGCTTTGCTGCCCTTTATGGGATTAATCAACTTTCAGGCACAACGACCATAAGTGATGATGCAACGCGTACCGCTGAGCAGTCACTTTGGCAAGACAATCGGGTTGCTATGCTGTGGTTTAATAATTTGGATCACTCGTGGTCGGGGGGGCAAGGTGCGTCTGGCGATTATGTGGCGGCAAACAGTATTAATTTTGCAACCTATCTCGGTGAGTACTTTGCGGCTAATAATAAACGAGTTGATCGTAATGCAGGCCCTGAAATTAGTAATTTAACTGCCACAGACAGTAATAATCAGCTCACCATTACAGGCAGTGCAGTCGACCCAGAAGGCAGTGTAACCAATGTTGATATTAACGTGTATAGCCTAGCCGGTGGCGCGGCAAGCTTAATTGAATCACTGAACGTACAAGTCGATGCGAATAATACCTTTAGCGGGGTGACAAGCGTACTCAGCGATGGACTTTATGAAGTGCGTGTCAGTGCCACAGATAACGAAGCGAAACAAGGTGATGAAGCTAATCTAACGGTACGCGTTGGACCAGAGCCTGCGGCTACAGCACCGCTACTGAGTGACACTGCGGCTAGTGTAAACGGGCAGTGCGCTTCAGTGACGGGAACTGTGATTGATGATAATCAAAACTTAAGTACTGTCGTGGTCAGTTTTAGCAATGGTGATGTGACGGCTACAGTGAATGGGCTTGCGTACTTTGCTGAACAATGCAATCTGGCTGGTGGCAATAATAGTGCAGTGATCACCGCAACTGATGATACTGCGCTGACATCAACAGATAGCATTAGTTTTGTCATCGATGCTGGTGTAACAGGCGATTACAATCTTCATATTAACGAAGGCCATATTAGCTGGGGCGAAGGTTACTCTGCCTGTTATTTAGCGTTTGGAACTGCTGCCTTTACTATGCGCGAGTATTCAGCGGGCACCAATCAATGTCAGTGGATTGCTGATGATAATTCAAGTTGTGCAGGGCCATTACAGGCATGCAAAACCACCACTGAACCGACTAATGACGCAGACAACGACGGTGTGCTCGACGGCGCAGATAATTGCCCAAATGTAGCGAATGCTGATCAAGCCGATAACGATAATGACGGGATTGGTAATGTATGTGACAGCACTCCTGATGGTGAAACGAGTGACTCTGACAGCGATGGTGTTAGTGATGGCCTAGATAACTGCCCGCTGGTGGCCAATAGTGATCAACTGGATAGTGATGCAGATGGTGTGGGTGATGCGTGTGATTCAACCCCGAATGGTGATTACCAATGCACTGAAACCACCTCTAGCAACTATGCACATGTGCAAGCAAATCGCGCAACCACGAATGGCTCTTACGCCTATGCGGTAGGCTCAGGTGATAACCTAGGTCTTTATAACACTTTTTATACCAGTACCTTAGCGCAAACTAGTGCTGGGTATTATGAATTAGGTAATTGCCCTAATTAATAGATGTGTGTCGCCCAAACGGGCGACATAGCTTTAGTTACTCTTATATTTAAACCATTACCACCTACGTTAAAAATGATTACAGGATTACTAGTGGAATTGTTGAAACAACTAGTCACGACGCTTTTTGCTGTTTTCAACAATATTTAAATGCTTCAAATTTGTTTACTAATTTAAGCTGGTTGGCATGATTGGTCATAAAGATGATTTTAGTGTTCTTACCAATTTTATGTTTTTATGTTGCACCCTCATCTCAAAATTTTCTCAAACTTATCAATTCCCGTAAATAATCAAATAATCTAATAAAATTAACTAATTAAGTTAGTAAATAATTTTACTTGATAGCTTTTATTTTTATCGCGACAGACTTTTTTGAATATTGGTCAATATTCTTTTCTTTTTTTGTAACGCCAATTGGTTGACAATGTAATTTATTGGTAATAACTTATGTTGTTATTGGTAACCTTGTTGTGCCAGTTTGTGTAAGTGCTGCTATTAAGATGTAGTGCTGTGAGATTTAAAAAATTTAACTAGGCGCACTTTTCGAAATGGTTAACTTCATTCAAAAGTGTCAATTTATTTAGGAGTTCTACATGTCAAAACCAACGATCGGTTTTATCGGCCTTGGCCTAATGGGTGGCAATATGGTCGAGAATCTACAAAACAAAGGCTATCAGTTGATTGTGATGGATCTTAATAAAGAAGCCGTTACAAAATGTGTAGAGCGAGGTGCTCAAACAGTATCGACAGGTAAAGAGTTAGCCGCTGCTTCAGACATTGTTATGCTTTGCTTAACAACATCAGATATCGTGGAAAAAGTAGTTTATTCAGATGAAGGTTTATTGGATGGACTAAAAGAAGGGTCTGTTTTAATCGATTTTGGTACATCAATTCCTGCCTCAACTAAGAAAATTGGTAAAGACCTTGCTGCAAAAGGCGTAGGTATGATTGATGCACCTTTAGGGCGTACTCCAGCGCATGCAAAAGATGGCTTATTGAATATTATGGCTGCAGGTGACTTAGAGACGTTTAATAAAGTGAAGCCTGTATTAGATGATCAAGGTGAAAATGTGTTCCATTTAGGGGAGCTTGGCGCAGGTCATACAACAAAGTTAATTAATAACTTTATGGGTATGACAACGGTATGTGCGATGTCTCAAGCATTTGCTGTTGCTGATCGTGCCGGCGTAAATCGCCAACAACTTTTCGACATTATGTCTACGGGACCATCAAATTCACCTTTTATGCATTTTTGTAAAAACTATGCGGTGGATGGAGTGAGTGATCTTGGGTTTTCAATTGCAAATGCAAATAAGGACTTAGGTTACTTTTTACAGATGGTAGAGGATCTTGGCACTGTGTCAAAAATTGCTGAAGGCTCATCGGCGAACTTGCAAGCTGCATTTGATGCGGGAATGGGTCAAGGCAATGTGCCTGAGATTTTTGATTATTTCAAAAGCTTAGTTAAGTAAAGCCATTTGCCAAAGCGCTTCACATCGTGAAGCGTCTGAACACACATAATAAAGCTGATGGCGTTTTTCGTCGAAATATCAGTAAAAATGAGTTAACTATGCGATTGATTAAACTAAATATAATAAAGCTTAGCCTAGTTATTCTTGGTTGTTTTTCGACAACGATTGCAGCCAAAGACTACTTAATAGACAACAAACAAGCTTACGCAAAAATAGCCAACACGTTACAAGCAGGTGATACCGTAATTTTACAAAATGGGGTGTGGCATGACTTCGAAATTGTTTTATCTGGTCAAGGCTCTAAACAATTACCGATTAGATTAAAGCCGCAAACTAAAGGTAAGGTTATTTTATCTGGGCAGTCAAACCTTCGTTTAGCAGGGCAGTATTTGCATGCCAGCGGCCTTGTATTTAAAAATGGTTATACCCCGACATCCGCGGTTATTGAATTTCGTAATGGTAAAGAACTCGCATTTAATTCGCGTGTCTCTGAAATGGTAATCGATAATTATAACAACCCAGATAAGCGCGAATCTGATTATTGGGTAGCGCTTTATGGTCAGCATAACCGTTTTGATCACAACCACTTGGAAGGTAAACGAAATAAAGGAGTAACAGTTGCGGTTCGGTTGAACTCTGAACAAAGTCAGCAGAATTACCATCAAATTGACCATAACTATTTTGGCTATCGTCCTGTATTTGGCTCTAACGGTGGAGAAACGTTACGTATTGGGACGAGCCATTACTCGTTGTCCGATTCGCACACATTAGTTGAGAACAACTATTTTGAACAAACCAATGGTGAGGTCGAAATCATTTCGATTAAATCAGGTAAGAACCATATTCGAAATAACGTTTTTTATGAAGCTCGCGGCACACTTACACTGCGTCATGGGAATGGAAATATCATCGAAGAAAATATTTTTTTCGGTAATGGTGTAGAGCATACTGGCGGCATTCGCGTTATCAACAAAGATCACATTATTCGTAATAATTATCTCGAGGGATTAACGGGATTTCGTTTTGGCAGTGGCTTTACGGTGATGAATGGTGTGCCTAATTCACCCATTAACCGCTATCACCAAGTTGAAAATGCGCAAATTGAAAACAATACCTTTATAAATGTTGAACATATTCAGCTTGCTGCTGGCAGTGATGCTGAACGCAGTGCTGTACCAATTGATAGTGTGATGAACAATAACCTGATCATTAACGACTCGCAGCAACCGTTCACAGCTTTTGATGATATTAGTGGCATTAAGTTTAGTAACAACATTGCCAATACAGCCGTATTACCATCGCTTAGCAAGGGAGTAAATCAACAGCAAGTTAAGTTAATGCGTAATAAAGCGGGTTTACTTTACCCTGTTTCAGAGTCAGTTCTTGCGGGTGTTAAGGCCGATTTAACTGTACTGAAAAAAGCAGACACAGGAGTGAGCTGGTACCCTAAAAGCCCTGCAATTGTGGCTTTTGATTCGGGAAAAACCCATCGAGTCGAAAATTCTGCGAAGGATCTCCTGCTTAAAATTGAACAAGCGCATTCTGGTGATGTACTTGAACTATCAGCAGGAGACTATGACCTCGCAAAACTGGTCGTGATTGATAAAACCCTTTCTTTTAAGGCGGCTCAAGATGGCGCTGTGAATTTGACTTTTGAGCGCTCGAGTTTGTTCGAAATTCATGATGGCGGCAGTTTAAAATTAGAAGGGTTAGTTATATCTGGTAAAAACAGCCCAGACTCAGCGGGTAATTCGGTTATTCGTACTAAAAAATGGGGCATGGTTGAAAACTACCGTTTGATTATGGAGCGTTGCCAATTAATTAACTTAGATATTAATCATACCTTTGATTTTTTTAAAACGGGTAAAGGTGCACTAGCGGATGAAATCACTTTAATTAATAACCAGTTTAGTCAGGTTACTGGTGATATCTTGCGCTTGGACAGCGAGATTGAAAACTTAGGTGTGTATAACGCAGAGTATGTCACCTTAACAAATAATCATTTTGATAATGTTAGTGGTGCGCTAGTTAAGCTTTATCGTGGCGGCACTGATGAAAGTACGTTTGGTCCTCACTTTTTGTTAAAGAATAATACACTGAACTCAGTGGGTTTAGGTAAGCGAAATAAAACTAATGCCAGTGTTTACTTACATGGTGTGCAAGTTACCGAAATCGCCGAGAACGCGTTTACCAATTCTGCGCCGATTGTCGTTGAACATACAGTTGGTGAACCGCAAACGCGTATTATCTCAAACACGTTCACTAATACAGCAAAACCACACATTAAAGAGCTAAATATTGCAGGCTCGCATACGGCTATTTTAAAAAATAACCAAGTGATTCAGAAGTAGGGAGCAAGCATGAAAATATTTAATTTTTACACAGGCTTAAAAATAGCGGTAACTGCTCTGGCTATTACCACATGCAGTGCTTTTGCGACGCACCCAAATTTAGTAATCACCCAATCTGATGTTGAGAAGATGCGCAGTGCGCTTAACCAATCGGGTCGCTTTAATGATCGGTATCTTGAGCTAAAGCAACAAGTAGATCAGCAACTTGCTTTTGGTATTGTTGTGCCGTTACCTAAAGATGGTGGCGGTGGTTATAGCCATGAGCGTCATAAAAAGAATTATCAGCTTATGTATGGCGCTGGCATAATTTACCAGTTAAGCCAAGAGCAAAAATATGCCGATTTTGTGCGCGATATGTTACTTGAATATGCCGCACTCTATCCAACGTTAGATGTGCACCCCAAACGTAAAGTTAAGTCGCAAAATCCAGGAAAATTATTTTGGCAAAGCTTAAATGAAGCCATGTGGTTGGTATACACAATTCAAGCTTATGATTTGGTCGTTGAGACACTAACAGATCAAGACATTAATGACATTGAGCATAAGCTATTAAGACCTGTGGCACTCTTTTTATCACAAGGACAGCCTTCTACTTTTAATAAAGTACATAATCACGGCACTTGGGCTACAGCTGGAGTTGGCATGGCAGGCTACGTGTTAGATGAGCCACAGTGGGTTGAAAAGGCTCTGTATGATTTAGATAAATCTGGTAAAGGCGGCTTCTTAAAGCAGCTTGATATGCTTTTTTCACCTCAGGGGTATTATAACGAAGGCCCCTATTACCAGCGCTTTGCGTTACTCCCTTTTGTTACGTTTGCCCAAGCTATTGCACATAACGAACCTGAGCGAAAAATTGCACACTATCGTGATGGCATTTTGCTAAAAGCCATAGATACTACAATTCAACTAAGCTATAACGGTTTGTTTTTTCCGATTAATGATGCAATTAAGAGCAAAGGGATCGACACCATTGAACTTGTGCATGGTGTGACGGTTGCTTACGGTTTAACGGGTGATACAGGCTACTTAGATATTGCTCAACAACAAGGGCAAATTATTCTTTCGGGAGATGGTTTAGAGGTTGCAAATGCGTTAGATGAAGGATTAGCAACACCCTATCAGTTCAGGTCCGTCGCATTTGGAGATGGCAGCCAAGGAGATGAAGGGGCGCTTGTGATCATGCGCAGCAAACCCAATGGCGAACAGGCATTACTCTTTAAACCTGCTTCTCAGGGATTAGGGCATGGCCACTTCGATAAGTTAACCTGGCAGTTTTATGACAAGGGACAAGAAATTGTTTCTGATTATGGTGCTGCGCGTTTTTTAAATGTTGAAGCCAAATTTGGGGGTCGTTACTTACCGGAAAATAACAGCTATGCAAAACAAACCGTAGCGCATAATACAGTCGTTGTGGACGAAATCAGTCATTTTAATTCAGATGTAAAGCAAGGAAACAAACATGCCCCAACGCTAAATTTCTTTGAAACCTCGGAATACGGCAGTGTATCGAGTGGTCAAATAAATACAGCTTACGAAGGGGTTGAGCTTGAGAGAACGCTTGCTTTGGTCGAACTTAAAGAACTAGGTAGTACTATTGCTATTGATTTATACAGTGTCAATGCATCACAACCTCACCAACTAGATTTGCCTTTGCATTATAAAGGGCAATTTATCGATAGTAATTTTGATTTAAATACACAGAGTCAACAGATGACGGCGCTGGGTAAAAAGAATGGTTATCAACATCTTTGGTTAAGAGCGCAAGCTCGTCCTGAGAAGGGGTTAGCTAAGGTCACATGGTTAAATGAAAATGGCCGCTTTTATACTTTATCAAGCTTAGTGAATGGCGAAGAGTCGTTTTTATTCACGCAAGTTGGTGCAAACGATCCTAATTTCAATCTACGTAATGAACATGGTTTTATCCGCCGAGTGAAAGGTGTAAATAGGCATCAATTTATTTCAATACTAGAGCCTCATGGTGAATATAACCCGAGCAAAGAATATACCCTCGTTGCACAAAGCCGATTATCTGCCTTGTCACACACACAACAGGGGGAGCTTACGCTTATTGAGTTAACTGTGGCAGATAAGCCTTATTTAATTGCCATTAATAACAACAAAGGCGCTAGTAAAAGATCATTTAAATATAAAAATCAATCATATTCATTAGACGGCCACTTAGGCGTTTATTTGATGACCAACATTTAGGAATAGTTGCCATGACTAAACAAAGTGAACATTTTACATTTGCAAGCGACGCTGAAGTTGAAGACCTAGGGAATGGCCTAAAACGTCAAATGCTTGGTTATAACGAAGAACTAATGGCCGTTAAAATTTGGTTTGCACAAGGTGCTATTGGCTATAACCATGCTCACCGTCATTCACAAGTTACTTATGTTGTTGAAGGTGAATTTCATTTTAATATTGATGGTGTTACCAAAGTATTAAAAGCAGGTGATAGCTGTTTTATTCCTCCTTTTGCAGATCACGGTGCAACTTGCCCAACGGGTGGTATTTTAATTGATACCTTTAGCCCAGCTCGTGAAGACTTTTTAGAGGATGAATAATATGAAACTTCAAGGTTTACGCTGGTGGGTAATTGCTCTAATAGCACTGGCAACTATTATCAATTATATCGATAGACAAGCGCTTAGTGTGCTATGGCCTGATATTGTTGAAGAACTGTTTCCTGATGAATCAGCTTTAGAGCGAAAGCAAATTTATGCCAATATTTCGATTGTTTTTGTATTTGCTTATGCATTTGGGCAAGCAATTTTTGGCAAAATTTTTGATTGGGTTGGTACGCGCTTTGGTTTTGTTTTATCAATAGGGGTGTGGTCGCTAGCAACCGTGGCTCATGCATTTGCCCAAGGAGTAATGAGCTTAAGTCTTTTTCGCGCTATTTTAGGCGTTGCAGAAGCTGGGAATTGGCCGGGAGCTGCAAAAGGCAATGCTGAATGGTTTCCAACTAAAGAACGTGCCTTAGCACAAGGATTTTTTAACTCTGGAGCTGCAATTGGCGGCATTATTGCAATCCCTCTTATTGCTTATTTAACTGTCTACTTTAGCTGGCAAATGGTGTTTGTTGTGGTAGGTGTTATGGGCTTTTTATGGCTAGTGCCTTGGCTTATTCTAGTGAAAGCTCCACCAGGCTCTCACCCATGGATCAGCGAAGAAGAAAAGCAATACATCTTAACCGGCCAACGTCAGTCTACAGCCGAAAACGCCAATGATGAAGAATACAACCCAAGCACGACTGAGCTTTTAAGTCGTAAACAAAGCTGGGGCGTTATCATTGCATCAGCAGCAATTGACCCTATTTGGTGGTTGTTTGTTTTTTGGATCCCAATTTACCTCAATGAAGTCTATGGCATGGATGTTAAGTCAATTGGAATTTATGGTTGGGTGCCTTATGTAGGCGCTATGTTTGGTGCATGGTTTGGTGGTTTACTTGCGCAAAACCGTTTAAAAGCCGGATGGAGCACGGATAAAACACGTAAGCTCACCATTACATTAGGCTGCTTAATTATGTTGCCAGCCTTAATTGCCATGGCAAACCCAGGCGCGCCCGTAGTAGCTGTATTGATTATGGCTGTGATTTTATTCGGTTTTCAAACAGCGATTGGTAATGTGCAAACGCTACCGAGTGACTTATTAGGGAAAAAAGCAGTCGGCACCTTATCGGGTATTTCTGGTATGGCTGCAAAACTAGGTGCTGTAGGTCTAACGTCATTGGTGCCTTACTTAACTGCCGGCGGTAATTACACACCTGCATTTGTGATTGGCGCATCGCTTGCGATTATTGCGATGTTGGCTGTTTGGCTATTGATCCCAAAAATTGAACCACTAAGCAGTAAAAAGTAACCCAAATAAAGGCTTTTTAGATTCTCTAAAAAGCCTTTTTAATTACAGGATAAAATAATGAAAAAAATCTTCTTTTTGGGTGAATGCATGGTTGAGTTAAAAGCTATTTCAGATAGCACGCTAAATCAATCATTTGCTGGCGATGTTTATAATTCAGCGGTGTATTTAAAGCGTTGTTTTAGCTCACTTGAATGTGGGGTTGTAAGTGCTATCGGTACGGATGCGCTCAGTATTAAAATGCGGCAGCGATTTGTCGAAGAAGGCCTAGCGACACAGCTTGTCTTCACACATGCTAATAAAGTACCCGGTATTTACTACATTGAAACTGATGAGCAAGGGGAGCGCAGTTTTACCTACTGGCGACATGACTCAGCAGCCCGTAAAGTGGTGGATTTTTTTAACCCAAGTGTTGAAGAAGAATTAGCCAGTGCAGATATGCTGTTTATCTCGGGTATTTCATTGGCTGTCATTGAACCAGCAAGCCGAGATTTATTTTGGCAAATCGTGCAGCGGATAAAAAAAGCGGGCGTTAAAATTGTTTTTGATCCCAATTATCGTGCTCGGTTGTGGCAGAGTGAGCAAGAAACTAAAGGGCAATACACTATTGCATTCGAACTAGCTGATATTTGTCTACCAGGTATTGAAGATTTAACGACACTTTATGAGCTTCATAGCGCACAAGCCGTTATGGACTATTTAGCGCAATTTAATATCGCAGAAGTCGTTGTTAAAAATGGCCCAAGCTCTGTCTTTACAAAAATAAATGGTCAATTGTTTGAGCATCAAATTACACCAGTTACGCATGTTGTCGACACCACATCAGCAGGCGATGCATTTAATGGTGCTTACCTAGGTGCCAGAATGGCAGGTATGGATGAACATAAAGCTGTACAGCTTGCTGCAAAAGCCGCTGCTGTGGTGATCCAGCAGCCAGGAGCAATTACACCAAAAGAACACTTTGTGAAGGCCATGCAGAGTACTTAATTTCAAAACTACCTTTTAACTGCTCGTTAGCAGCAACTTGATCTTTACCAATTAATTTAAAGAGAGAACGAACATGATCCGCTTTTCTGAACTGATGTCAGGGCAAACACTGCTGCCTCTTATTCAAGCTGAGACACCTGAACAAGGGGTAAAAATAGCCAAAGCAATGGCTGATGCAGGGCTAGGGCTGGTTGAAGTTGTACTTAGAACGAAGGCTTCATTAGCGACTATTTCAGCGATAAAACAACAATTGCCCCAACTCACGGTTGGTGCAGGGACGGTTATCAACGAAGGTATCCTACAGCAAGCAATTAAAGCAGGTGCAGATTTTATTGTTACACCTGCTGTGTCAGCAAACTTACTTCAAGCGCTAAAAAACTGTGGTTTACCGGTTGTTCCCGGTGTGTCTAATACAGCAGACATTTTACTGGCATTAGAGGCCGGCTTTACTGAGCAAAAGCTATTTCCAGCTTCTTTATCAGGAGGGCCGGCGTTTTTAAAAGCTGTGTCGAGTGTGTTCCAAGATGTTCGCTTTTGCCCAACAGGTGGCGTGAATGAGCATAATAAAGATGAATATTTAGCATTAGATAATGTAATTGCAGTAGGAGGCACGTGGGTCGCTAAACAACAATGGGTTGAGCAACAAAACTGGCAAGCGATTACCGATGCATGTATTGCAGCGAATAAAGCATAACGGAGGCTGAAATGTCGTTGTTAGATACAGCTGTTAAAGCAGGGGTGGTTGTTGGTAGGGATGTTGCAAAACTATACGATGATGCTAGAGAGAACCACTATGCCTTACCGGCAGTGAATGTGGTGGGGACATCATCAATCAATGCAACACTGGCAGCTGCAAAAAAGGTGCAGTCTCCGGTTATTATTCAGTTATCAAATGGGGGCGCACAATTTTTCTGTGGTAAAGACTGTGGCTTGGAACCGCAACATGCTGCGGTTGTAGGTGCTGTCAGTGCCGCGCACTATGTGCATGGTGTTGCAGCGCATTATGGTGTGCCAGTTATGTTGCACACAGATCATGCCGCAAAATCATTACTACCTTGGATAGATGGCTTACTAGATGAGGGAGAACGTTACTTTGCAAAAACGGGCAAACCTTTGTTTAGCTCTCATATGATTGATTTATCTGAACAGTCCTTAGAGGAAAATATCGAAACATGTGAACGTTACTTAGTTCGTATGGCAAAAATAGGAATGACACTTGAAATCGAGCTGGGCTGTACTGGGGGCGAAGAAGATGGGGTTGATAATAGTCACCTTGATAGTTCAGCGCTTTACACCCAACCAGAAGATGTTGCTTATGCCTATGAAAGACTCAGTAAAATTAGTCCTAATTTTATAATTGCCGCCTCGTTTGGCAATGTGCACGGCGTGTATAAACCGGGTAATGTAGTATTGACCCCGCTTATCTTAAAACAATCTCAGCAGTTTGTAGCCAAGAAATTTAATTTGCCACATAACAGTTTGAACTTTGTGTTTCATGGCGGTAGCGGTTCAGAACCAGCAAAAATTACTGAGTCGCTAGGCTATGGTGTGGTAAAGATGAATATCGATACTGATACACAATGGGCATGTTGGGATGGGGTGTTAAATTATTACCGCCAACATAGTGCCTATCTGCAAGGTCAAATTGGCAATCCAGACGGCGACGATAAACCAAACAAAAAGTATTATGATCCAAGAGTTTGGTTGTACCAAGGCGAGCAAGCAATGACAGCGCGGTTATTGCAGTGTTTTAGTGATTTAAATTGTATCAATAGGTACTTACCATGCAACGATTGATCCCCGTATTAAAAAAAGATGCTGTCGAGACTGAGCTGATCATGCTGATCAGAACTATTTTAGCGGCATGTAAAGAAATTGCTTTTCGCGTGAGTCAGGGAGAGTTGGCAGGGGTACTTGGCTCCACCTTGGATGAAAATATCCAAGGTGAGGTGCAAAAGAAGCTCGATGTAATCGCAAACCAATTACTTAAAGACATGTTACTTGAAGAAGCATCGGTTGCGGCTATTGCATCTGAAGAAGAAGATCATGCCGTAGCTGGTAACGCTAAAGGCCACTATATCGTTGCTTTTGACCCCCTTGATGGCTCTTCAAATATTGATGTTAATGGCCAAATTGGCACTATTTTTACTATTTATCGCAAACGTGATGATGTTCCCTTTGATAGCGATGAGCAATTCTTACAGGTTGGTGAAAGTCAGATATGCGCAGGTTATGTTTTATATGGAGCATCGACGTTATTGGTTATGAGTACGGGCGGACCAACTCGCTGCTATACCTTGGATTTAACCCATGGAGGCTTTTTGCTAACAAAACAGCAGATGCAGGTTGCAAATACACGTAATGAGTTTGCTGTAAACATGGCTAATTATCGCTATTGGCATGCTACGGTACAGCATTACTTTGACCAGCTTCTATACGCTGATGAGCAATTTGACAAAAGTGCTATGCGTTGGAATGCAGCCATGGTAGGAGATGTACACCGGATTTTAACGCGAGGTGGCGTTTTTATGTACCCAGCAGATCGCCGAGTGGGTAATGAGAATGGTAAAATACGACTACTTTATGAGGCAAACCCATTGGCAATGTTAATTGAAAATGCACAGGGACAAGCCACTACTCAAGGGCAGAGAATTATGTCGATAATGCCAACTAATTTACATCAACGAGTACCCGTTATTATTGGCTCACCTGAGCAAGTAAAAGGGTTTAATCAGACTGTTTTTGAATAAACTAATTTAGAGAGTAGGTTATGTTAGGACTCATTCGCGGATTAGCATTAGGGGCAAGTTTCGCCAGTTTCACATTGTTTGCACAGGTGAGTATTCCACAATCTCATCTGCAATTAGTCTCAGGAGTGTTATTAGGTGATTTTAGCAAGTTAGATCCGACTAAACCTCCCAGTGATAATTTTGACTTACGCGATTGGTACTTAACCTTACCCACAGATTTAAATAAAGATAAAAAAGCCGACACCGTGTTAGAGTCAGCACTCAGTGACGGTTTTGTACTTGCTCCGTTATTTTATACCGCGCAAGATGGCGCAATGGTGTTTGCCTGCCCTAACCAAGGGGCAAAAACTTCTAAAAATACTAAATATGCGCGTACTGAGCTTCGTGAAATGCTTAGGCAAGGCAATACCCGTATAAAAACAAAAGGAATAACTAAAAATAACTGGGTGTTTAGCTCTGCTCATGGCTCTGTAAAGCGAGAAGCTGGGGCTATTGAGGGCAGCTTAGAGGCCACGCTTGCGGTTAATCGTGTATCAACAACGGGCGATATTAAAAAGGTTGGTCGCGTTATTATCGGCCAGATCCATGCCACTGATGATGAGCCGATCCGCTTGTATTACCGCAAGTTGCCAAATAATGAGCGAGGATCGGTGTATTTTGCACATGAAATTAATGGTGGCGATGATGTTTGGGTAAATCTTATAGGCTCACGTTCACATACCCTTGATGATCCTGAAGGTGGAATTAAGCTGAATGAGAAATTTAGCTATAAAATTACGGTCGAAAATAGCGTGTTATTTGTTACCTTGATCCGCGAAGGTAAACCTGTAATAACAAAACACTTGGACATGAATGACAGTGGTTATAACAAAAATAACCAATATATGTATTTTAAAGCGGGTGTTTATAACCAAAATAACACAGGAAACTCAAAAGATTTTGTACAAGCCTCTTTTTATCACTTAGCTAACTTGCATTAATTTATCTACTCTTAATCTTATACAAATTGTAGGCTCTAAACTAGCTGGAGCCTACGTTATTGCTATGTTCTAAATTTCTTCCAAAGTCATCACATGTCGTGTTTGCTAGATGACTGCTGTGTCTCCTTGTTTATAAAAATAGTTAAAAACTTAAGTTTTGGTAAGTTTTAAAAGCTTTTTGTTATTACCAATTTCTAGTGTTTGGTAAGTTTTATTTTGTCATTCTTTCTAAATGTGGTGGTAAAATTTTTTTTGCTGTGTTTATATACTAAAAATGGTTAACAATTATTGCAGTTTGTTATTTTTTTGGTAACAACAATGTTGGTTTTTGGTAATAAAGAACACGCGATGCCAAATTCCTCCCAAGGAGAATGATATCATCATGAACTTACGACACTTTACACTTTGTTCGGTTGCAGCCGCATTAGTTGGCTGTAATGCAGGTGATGAGAATAAGAATAATAATAATATCGGCTCAGTAGTGCTGTCTGGCTCAGCAGTTGTTGGGCAAACTTTACAAGTTTCAGTGAGTGATCCTGATGGTATCTCAAGTAATGTAAGTTATTACTGGTATGCAGATGATCAACTCATTGAAGGTGAAAATGGTGAGTCGTTGCTGATCACACAACAGCAAATAGGCATGCAATTGTCAGCACAAGCTAAATATATCGACAATGGCGGTGTGAACGAATCACATATTACAGATAAAACAGCTAACGTGGCAGCGCTTGCATATCCATCATTAGTCACGATTAGCGGTGATGCATTTATAGGTTCGACACTGATGGCCACTGTTACAGATGATAACGGTTTTGATCCTGAAACTGTTATTTTTGAATGGCAAGCTGATGGGGTTGTAATTGAAAACGAGCTATTGTCTAGCCTTTTACTTACCGAGCAACAATTTGGTAAAGTGATTACTGTTAGAGCAAACTTTGAAGATAACCAAGGTTTTGATGAAACAGCAATATCAGCACCGACACAAGCTGTTCAACGTGTTAATGAACAAGGCGTGGTGAGTATAGTTGGAGCGCCAACTGTCGGTAATGTGCTCAGCGCTGAGGTGACAGATGCAGATGGTATTTCTGGTGAAATTAGTTACCAGTGGTTTTTAAACTCAGAAGTAATTACTGAGGCAACACAACCTAGCATTACGGTCAACCAATCTCACCTTGGAAAGTCATTCACTGTTCAAGTGATGTATACCGATGATCATGGTTTTAGTGAAGATAATCTTTCTGAGGCCACCATCGAGGTATCAGAAGTAGCGGTAGATCAAGCTGGCAGTATCGCTATTATTGGCACCGCTCCTTATCTTGCTGATGTTACGCTTAGTGCCGAAATCGCTGATAATAATGGCATTGATGAGGCAAATGTTAGCTATAGCTGGTATCACGATGGCGAAGTCATTGCAGATGCAACAGCAAAAACGTTCACTCCAACAGACTACGCAGGCGCTATTATTTCTGTTTCTGCCACTTATACTGATAATGATGGATTTGCAGGGCAAGTATCAACAGCGCTTGATTCTATTGTTTATTCACAGGTGGTGAGTGACAAAGCGGCGTTAAGTGCCGCACTGAATGCCCCAGTTGATGGCTCAGTTATTGGTTTAAACTCCGGTATCTACGCTGACTTAGCTGAAATTTTGCTAACCTCAGAGGTTACAATTCGTGCGGTTGAACAGCAAACTCCAGTGATCAGCGGTGATGTATGTATTCATGTTGCCAGTGATGTTGATGGCCTACAATTATCAGGCCTGACATTTAAAGATCTCGACACGCTAGCAGGGTCGTACTGTGATTCGCAAGAGCAAGCAGTTATTTATTCAGAAGCGGATAACTTTGTTTTTTCACATAATGTTATGGATGGCGATCAGACTGATTTAAATAACGAAACCTACCACTGGCTGGTGGTCAAAGGAAACAACGCACTAATTGAGCGCAACACCTTTGCAAACCGTAACAATGCTGAAAAAGGCGCTGTTGTTAAGCTGGCATCATCAAGTACAAATCACATCATACAATATAACTTATTTAATAATAGTGCGGCTAACGCAAGTTTAGATTCAAGCTTAATGGTTATTAATGTGGGCAGCAGCACTGGTGAAGATGCTGCGCAGTTAAGTAACTTTAAAGTTCAATATAATCGAATCGATGACTTTGTGACAGGGCGCCGTGTTATGCGGGTACAAACCTCAGGCGCTAGTATCAACGGCAATACCATTATCAATCCAAATGGTGCTATATCGTTAGAAGACGGTGGCTTCAATACAGTAAGTAATAACGTAATTATCCGCAAATCAGATATTGCACAAAGTAACGATAGGCCCAGTGGCGTACTTATAACACCTTTAGGGCACTCAGTGACTAATAACTACATTGCAGGTATCCGTGCCGACGGTAAAGAAACTGGTGGTATAGTTTTTACCGCAAACCCGTTTTCACAGGCCTCAGGTGGCGTGCCTAACGCTGGCAACCAAGCGGTGCTTGATAGCGCTGGTGATTTTACCCTAGATGTATCAAATAATACGGTTTTAAACTCGATACAACCGATTGTATTTAGCACTGAAATAGGCTCTAAAGCCCCCGTAGGTGATTGCGACGAACTCACAGCCGACAATGCCCCAGTGTTGTATGGGTTAACGAAAAACTTCTTCAAGATTACTTTTGATGGCAATTTAATCGCCAATGGCCTGAATGACAACCAAGAAACACAAGGGCTATTTTTACCTTTTGATGCTAGCAGCAGTGATCATTCCTTTGAGTATGACTGCGATTTAATTAATCACACCCAATCTGTGTTCTCTAATAGCTTTGGCTTTAGTGACAGTTACGCTTCAGGTGATGCCGAAGATGATTACTGGGTAGATATAAGAAAACTCAATGGCAACGGAGATTTTGATGCCGATGGGGCTATTGATCAAGACCCTGCTGCAAACTCAAAAGAAGTTCCTGAATTTGTGACTGCTGACAATGGCTTACTTGAAACTGATGTAAGTGGAGCACAAGCGCTTGCTGGTGCAAAAGGACTGTACCTGATTAAAGAAGAAGATGTAGGCGCAGGCTCAACGTGGCAAGCAGAACAACAATAAATTGACAACAAACTTAAAGCGACAAGCAGTCTAAAAACTAATGGAGAATAACCATGTCGTTGAATAATGAACACAATAAAAATTTAAAACACATGCATTTATTGCTAAACCCTGTGGCACGGTTGGTTAAATCAACCTTGCTAGTTGGGGTTGCTGGTACCTTTACGTTCTCAGCGTATGCTCAACAAGCACAACAACAAGAGCAGGCTGAAGAGGAAGCTGGGATTGAAATTATTAGCGTGACTGGCTCGCGTAAAACTATTCAAAACCAAATTTCAATTAAACGTGAAGCAACCACTGTTGTAGATGGTTTATCTGCTGAAGATATTGGCGATTTACCAGCACTTTCGATTGGTGAAGCGCTTGAATCAATTACTGGCGCAGCATCGCACCGAGAAAATGGCGGAGCTACAGAGATCACCATTCGTGGCCTTGGCCCCTTTCTAAGTGCCACGCATATCAATGGCCGAGAAGCAACTAATGGCAGTGGCGACCGCTCGGTTAACTTTTCTCAGTTTCCATCTGAATTAGTCAAGAAAGTGGCTATTTATAAAACCCAAGATGCCTCAATGATTGAGGGCGGAGTTGCTGGTGTAATTGCCCTAGAAACAGTACAGCCTCTGGATTTTGGTAAGCAGCGCCTGCAGGGTGAGGTAAAAGTAAACTATAACCCTGACGAAAGTAATGTTGATAATTCACTGCAAAGTGATGTTGGTTTTAGAGGCACATTTAGTTATGTGGATCAGTTTGAATTTGATGGTGGTCAAGCGTTAGGGGTGTCTTTTGGGCTACAGCGTCAAGATATTAGCCAACCTGAGGGCGAATACCGTAGTTCTAGTCCTACAGGATCATCTTTATGGGCATGTTTGAATGATCCTAATAATACCAATGAAGGCTTTTATCGCGGCGAAGCCGGTGATTGTGAGGATCAGGTTAGTGGCAGTAAAAACCAAGGTTATAATACGCAGATTGACCCAGAAACAGGCAATGCAATAAGTGCAGGAACACCCTATGCCTGGACCGGAAGTAGTCGTAGTTTTAGACAAAACGAAACATCAGATGAACGTGATGCGTTCTTCTTAGCGTTGCAATTTCAGCCATCGTCAACATGGGATATAAATTTTGATGCTCAGATATCTGATCGTATTCAGGCTGAGGCTCGCCATGATCTTATTTTTTTACAAAAACGTGCCACGCCCGGAGTTACAGGGCCTTCGTTGATCACAAATAATGTTGGTGGCATTTTACATTGGCAAGGTGAGGAGCGTATTGAGTCTGCTGGGGAGCAATTTTCTCGTGAAGAAAACTACCAAGGCTATGGCATTAATGTAGAGCACTATGCCACCGATAGATTAACCCTAAAATTTGATGTGTCGTACTCACAAACACAACGTGAGGAGCTACAGATCTCTAACCGAGGCCGTACTTCAAGCCGACCTTTTTTCTCTTGGGATATGGGTGAGCACATTCCGCATTTTAGCATAACGGACTTTGATGTTACTGATATCGCAAACTTTACAGACAGCTTACGCTCACGAATGGATCGTGAAAATGTACGAAAAAATGAAGTGGTTGCAGCACGTTTTGACTTTGATTACACCCTGAATGACAGCGCTTTTACAGGTATTCAGGGGGGAGTTAGAGCCTCTGAAATGAACTTTATCCAATTTGGTGGTAACCAAGGTAATGGTTCAAGAAGTGAATTTACGCTTTCTTCGGAGCAATCTGCAATTGATATTCTTGAAAGTTGTCAAATTGCTTTCCCTGAATCAGGCTTTTTATCGGGTGTTTCAGATGGTGATTTAATTACTCTGCTGGATAGTGACGGTAATGCAATTGCTAGCGGCTCATCTTGGGCAACCTATGATAATGTGTGTTTTGCTCAGGCACTTGCAGGAGACGACTATGCTTACCCCGAAGTTGAGTACATCAATGCAGGCACCAAAGATGTAACCGAAAAAACGACCTCAGCGTATCTGATGGCAAATTATGATACTGAAATGTTTGGTAAGTTTATTCGCGGTAATGTGGGTGTTCGGTTTGTTGATACTGACGTAACATCGTTAGGATTTAGAAATGAGTTTGAAATTGTTACTAACCCAGATGGTACCTTAACCCTTGCATCGGGTGATGCCTTAGAGCAGGTATCTGGAGGAGGCGGTTATACAGAACTACTGCCTAGCTTTAATCTAGTTGTTGACTATAACGAAGATATTTTAATTCGTGGTGGCATTTACCGTGGGATGTCCCGTGCCGATCCCTCAGACATGGGATATAGCCGTACATTCCAAACTGATGATGATGACGCACCAACCTCATTATCAGATTTAATAATAGGTGTTAATGGTTCGGGAAATCCTAATTTACAACCGTTGATGTCATGGAACTATGATGCAGCAATTGAGTGGTACCCAAATGAAGATGCGATATTTGCATTTGGTTTTTACTACAAGCAATTTCAGGGAGGCTTTCAACAGCAAACCGTTCTTGAAGAGTTTATTATTGATGGTGAGCGCTTTAGTTTACCAGTCACCAACTCAGTAACAACTAGTGATAAAAGCGATTTGTATGGCTTAGAAACATCTATTACTTATCGTTGGGACAGCGGCATAGGAATTAAAGTAGGCTACAACTACGCAGATACTGACTTTGAGTTTGAAGACAGTAACTATGGTGATACCTTTATTACCGATGTTGAAGGTAACACAACGCAATTAACACAAGGGATTGTGCCGCCGGGATCTGTGCCAGGGTTTTCTGAGCATGTATTTAGTAGCCAAGTGTATTACCAGATTGGTGATTTAGATACCGCTATCATTTATAAATATCGCAGTGAATATTTTCAACCATATACATCAAACGGTACACGTTTACGTTACGTAGATGCTGTGGGTACTTGGGAGATGCGTGCTTCATATAAAGTAAATAAACATGTAAAAGTTAAAGTTGAAGCAATCAATTTATTCGGTGCGCCTAAATCGCAAGATTTCTATACTCAAGGAAATCTTGGTGAAGTAAATGATTATGGTCCTCGCTTATTTGCAGGAGTAACATTTAAGTATTAACTGATTTTGTGAGAGTCAAAAGAGCGGATAGCCGCTCTTTTTTTTGCTTAAAACCAATTGGTTAACCAATTTTATTGTGTTTATAAATGTTGGCTTAATGTTTGAGTAGTTGGCGAGTGTGTCTGTAAATGTGTTGTTTTCTTTTTAAGTAATTGTTTTAATTGGGTTTGTTTTTTTTGGGCTTCTTCTATATTTATTGGTAATAACTATGTTGTGGTTTTTTTAAATAAAGTTATTACCAAAAGGTTGATCTTTTTTGTAGTGAGTGTAATTATTTGGTTAACCTTTTGTGGGGCAGTTAGCAATTTTACAACAACAATTATTTACATCATGCGTTTGAATACACAGGAAACACTATGAAACACACACTCTCTAGTATTACGTTAGCGATACTCTCAGCAAGTACACTCAATGTTGCATTTGCGCAGCAAGAACCAAGTCAAACAAAAACGGAAGAAGAATTTGAAGTGATTGAAGTCTCAGGAATTAGACAGTCACTTACTAACGCACTAGCGGAAAAGCGCTCAGCGGACAGTTTAGTTGAAGTCATTCAAGCCGTAGACATAGGTAAATTACCAGATCAGAACTTAGCTGAAGTACTAGAAAATGTTACTGGTGTTCAAATTACTCGCCAAGCAGGTGTTGGTACAGGTGTTCAAATTAGGGGAACTAATGCTAATAGAACAGAGATAAATGGTGTATCTACTGTTGGCTCAGGTTCAGGTCGCACGGGCATTAGCTTTGAAGATGTGTCTGCCTCAATGATTTCTGCTGTTGAAGTTATTAAGTCACCGGAGGCGAAGACCATCGAAGGCTCAGTAGGTGGAACAATTAATCTACGTACAATTCGCCCTCTACAACTCAATGAAACACTTGCTGCAATTCGTGTTCAAGGTGAAGATAGTAGTTTATCTACCGATGGTATGAAGCCTAGAGTCTCAGCATCATGGGGCGATAATTGGGAACTATCTTCTGGTGGTGAGTTTGGTGCTGTTTTTAGTGCAAGTTATGCGGAGCAGGATGTCACGGCTTTTAGACCTCGTGCAGATAGAGATAACTCTGTAGCTGCCGAGAGTGGAGCTCAAAGCGCTCAATCATTTGACTTTCTACCAATTCAGTTCTTGATCCAAGATTACGATAATTACGAGTCTGAAACCGTAAACTTTGCAGGTACACTTGAATGGGCGCCAAATGATAGTACTAAATTTTTCTTTGATGCTGTTGTAAATGATCAAGATCGCCGTCAAGAAAGCTCTCGTGTTCAGGCTTCTGGTGTCAGTGATCTTAGGAATGTATCTGTTCCAACGGAATTTGAAACGATTCATTTTGGCACCTTAGACGGTCAAGACCTTGGTAGTATTGAGGCTGCTCTAAAGGGTGTTATTCCAGTAGAAGATGGCGGAGCAGATCCAAATCTTCGATTCTCAAGTGATACAAACTCACGTCAAACTGATAGTCAGATTTTCCGTTTAGGCGGCCAGTGGCAAGGAGATGATCTATTTGTTAGCGTTGAAGCATCTACATCTCGTTCAGATTCAACGACTCCAAGTTTCAATACAACATTGAATTTTATTAACCCGAATGTTGCTACAAATGACTCTAATGAAAATGGAACCCCCTTTGAGTATGACTTAAGTGGTGGTGCTTTATCCTTTGGTATTGCCCAAAGTGAAGCGAATGCGCCAACCAGCTCACAGTTACTTGACCCTGCAAATGTCGTCTTACGCGATGTAAACCAAGGTCGTGACACAACTGAAAATCAAGAAGATGCATTTCGCACTGATTTTGTTTATTACCTCGACGGTATCGTTACATCAGTTGACTTTGGTTATCGTTACAACAAATCTACAAGTACTTCAGACCAAATTCGCAACAATGTTGGTCTTCGTAAAATGGCTGACAGCCCATCGGGTGACCTATTCGCAGAACTTTTAGTTGCTGGCCCAGATAATTTTAATGCTGCAGATGGCCGCAAGCTATACATTAAAGATTTTTTACTTATTAACCCTGAATTAGCAGGTTCAAATCCAGACTACGTATTAAGCGTTTTAAATGATGCAATTGCGGCTAATAATGCCATTACCGGTTCTGATCGCGCACCAATCAGCTCGCCAACTTCACAAGTAAGTGCGTTTTTTGATATTGAAGAAGTTACTCATGCTTTGTATGCACAAGCTAATTTTGAGTACGAAATGTTTAGAGGCAATATCGGTGTTCGATATTTACAGACAGATATTACCTCTGTAGGTAATTCTGTCACTGTCGATGATGAAGGGAACCAAGTAGTATCGCAAATTGTTTCTGAAGCAGATTATGATTTTATTTTACCGCGCCTTAACCTAAGCGCGAATGTCTCTGAGGATGTGATTGTTCGTTTAGGGTGGTCAAAGGATATTCGTCGTCCAGATTACGATGACCTATCGACTTCAGTTTCATATAGCACAAGTCCGAACAGCGCGGTGTCAATTGGCAACCCTGGTCTTGAGCCAGAGGAAGTAACTTCGTTTGACATCTCTACTGAGTGGTATTTTGCCCCTTCAGCATTAGTGAGTGTTGGCTACTTTCATAAAAAACGAAAAGATTTACATGTAACTCGACAAGTTGACCCTTATGAAGACCCAGCTACAGGCTACCGTGATACCACAGGACCTGTTTGTGAAGAAGGTGGTACTTTTAATCCGATCGCCGATATTAATGTATTTGGCCCGGAACCAGGGGTTGGGCTTTGTGTGCCAACACAAACTACGATTAATGATTCAGATACGCGAACTCAGCAAGGTGTAGAACTGGCATTTCAATATGACTTGTCAGAGTTTGAGAATGATTTAGGTTGGGCTTCAGGCTTTGGCGTCATGGCTAACTATACCTATCAAAAGTCTTCTGGAGGAGAGGCTATAGATACGGCTACGAGTAGAGCTAATGCCATTTTCGCATTAACAACGGGTATTGAAGATATTACCGTTTCTGCTAAGCAGCCATTAATTGATCTTTCTGAAAACGCGTATAATTTTACTTTATATTATGAAAAATATGGGTTTTCAGCTCGTGCCCGCTACACGTGGCGTGAAGGTTATCGTTCAGAAGACTTTGGTAGTACATCAAGCTATCCGTGGGGTTTCCCGGTTGTTCAAGAAGATCGTGGACAATTAAATGCGAGTGTTAGCTATGATGTGACAGAACAACTTAATTTAGCTGTTGAAGCAGTGAATTTAACTGAGTCAGAAGTTAGCCAATCATGTGTCAATGAAGGGGCTTTACTTTGTTATCAAGGTTTAACTGACCGCCGTATTACATTTGGGGTAAGTTATAAATTCTAACAGTTCGATTTAGAAAAAAAGCAAGCTGAGTAGCTTGCTTTTTTTATATTTAATTAGGGGTGTTTGAAACTTTTTAAGAATCCGCCTTAAAGTTTTGCTTATCTTTATTGAGTTAAATGTGAGATCGAATACAAACCACGAGTCTCATTCGTTTTTCTTCTGATCTCTTCAAGTGCTTTCTTTTCACTTGCCGCAAATAGTGAGTTAATTAAACGATTAAAGTGGTTGTGCATTGCTTTACGAGCCGCAGATGAATCCTTATTCGCAATTGCCTCGTAAATACTTGTGTGCTCTTGAAGGCGTTGCTCATCACTTTGCGAACAAACATCTTCATAGGCAGCGATTATTTGTGGCTCAGAACGTCTTAATTTCCATAAGTTCTGAATAGACATCACAATGGCATTATTTCGAGTCGATTTAGCAATAATTTCATGAAAACGCTGATCAGCTTCAATTGCCATATCGGGCACTTTCATATCTTCTAAACTTTGCTTTAGCGCAGCAAGTTCTGGTTCTTGAATTGTCGCAGCTGCTAATGCTGCTGCTTCAGCTTCAACCAAAGCACGAGCTTGGGTTAGCTCAAATGCACTGATTGGTTGATCTACAGTCTCTACTTTGCAGTTATCGGTAACAAATACACCAGAGCCAGTTTTAACTTCTACACGGCCACGAACTTCTAACGCGATAATTGCTTCACGTATTGTTGGTCGGCTTACTTGATGAGTGTCGGCTAATTCGCGTTCTGCAGGTAAGCGACTCCCTACAGGGTAGATCCCACGATCTATCTGAGACTCTAATTTATCAACAACGGTCCAAAAACGTCTCCGTCTTTTCATTATATCTCTCCCGATCTTCAAATTAGTCATAACTATAAAAACGATTTTGAGTCTTAGATAACTAATGCGAAGAACGCTTATTAATTGGTAAGTTTTCTGGTAAAACAATAATTATAATTGGTAAATTACATACCTAAGCTAATCTTGTCAATTTGCTTTTATAAATAACTGAAAGTGCTTATAGGTAGTGGACTTTTCAATACACAAACTGATTCTAAATTTTAATAATTGGCAATAATAAAACCGGAGCAATCAATGCAAAACTATGAAGGGTATCTTTTTGATATGGATGGCACATTGGTTAATTCTGAGCCGCTTAAAGCAAAAGCTTTAGCAATGACATGCTTAGAATTTAACGTAAAAATCAAAGCTGAAATATATAAAGAAGTAATGGGGCAAAGTTGGCAAGCTGTACTTGAATATATTTTTAGCCACGCAAAAATTAGCAAAGTACCAGAAAGCTTCAACCCGTGCTTTGAAAAAAACTACAAAACGTTATTGAGAGCAGAGCTAAAATTAAATAATGGAGCTAAAAGGCTCTTAAACGATGTTAAGAAAAATGAAAAAAAATGTGCTTTAGTAACCTCAGCGTCGCAGTGGATGGTCGATACTGTTTTATCATTAATAAATTTAGAGGATGTTTTTGATGTGATAATTACTAATGAACAAGTGACAAATTTAAAGCCTCACCCAGAAGCGTATCAACTCGCATTAAAAAAATTAGCTATAACCAGTAAACAAGCCATTATTTTTGAAGATTCTAGGTCTGGAGTAATTGCAGCACAAGCAAGTGGCTGTGAAGTAATAGGCTTTCTGCACAACTATAATCAAAAGCATAATCTTGCGGAGTTAGTCCCGTGTATTGATAGCTTTAACAACTATAGTTTGACTGACAGATAGATAAGTGTCGCCTACGAAGACGACACTGTTCTAAATAAGGTTTAAAACTTATAAGTCAGGGTGAGGCTACCGTTTGTTGGTGCGCCATAATAACCTACAGTTTGCAAGCTATTGATGTACTGCTCATCAGTAATATTATTAACGTTAGCCTGTACTGCAACTTGGTCATTAATATTCCAACGTGCGAAGGCGTTTAGCAGCGCGTAACTACCTTGCTTAACATTGTAATCAGTGCTTTCGATTTTAGATTGCCAGCGGCCATTTAAACCAACCACCACTGCATCTGTTAGTGCATAATCCACTGTTACACCGACAACATCGCGAGGTGCCCATTTATTAGTGTCATCACCATTTTCATCTGTAACATCAATATGCGTATAAGATGCAACGATATTCACAGCATCGGTGATTTTACCTGTAACTTCAAACTCATAGCCTTCTGACTCGATAGACACGCCTTCATAGTAATAAATACCATCTTCAGTCAGGCCTGCGTATTGCGCAAAGTTATCTTGCTCAGCAGTAAAATAAGCAAATGTTGTCATTAGAGCATCATCAAACCAAGAAGCCTTAACACCGGTTTCAAAGTTAGTGCCTTTGGTAGGTGCTAAGTATTGGCCGTTGTAATCAGCTTGTTCTTGCGGCTGATAAATATCTGAGTAACTGGCATATAGGTTTAAATCGTCGTTTAACTTATAGGTAAAACCGACATATGGGCTTGTCTCGCTTTCGTCATTATCGATTGATGCACCGGCATTCATACCTGAGCGTTCAAATTCAATAGCGTTAAAACCAACCACGGTAAATAATTTATCAGTAATATTTAACTGAGCAGAGCCAAAGTAACGGGTTAGCTTTTGTTCAATATCTGAATACAGAACCGGCGTTAACCATTCAGGTTCTGGGATCGCATCTAAATCGTACGGGAACGCAGGCGTTGGTCCATAAGCTGGTGTATTTGCAAAATCAAACGGGTGTTGATACATCACATCATCACTTTTTGCATGGCTTACCCCAAAGCTTGCTTGGTGCTCTTTACCAAACAATTCAAAGGCACCAAATGCTTTGATTTCAAATAAATCAGCATCTACTTCGCTGTCGTAACGACCCGGCCAACCACTTAGGCCAAGGTTTGTGTCTTTATCAATGCTGCCGCTGGCATAAAATAGTTTGTCTTGCTCTTCAAAGCCACGGAAGTTGTAGCTCGCTTGAAGTTGCCACGCGTTTGCAAAAACATAGTTGTATTCAACAAATGCAGAGGTGTTAATGGTGTCCCACATTGTCCATTCTTGGGTGGTTGTGTCGCTTTCGTCCCATTTAGCTTGTGTGCCATCTGTGTAGTTATAAACAAGGCCGCCCCAAGTATTGCCATCGGTGTCTGCATCTTGATATGAATATCCCACAGTAACCGTTGAGTTATCTGTAAGCTGACCATCTACTACCGCAGAGAAAAACTCGCGGTTGTTTTCAAGTCCATCGAGATATGACTCTTTATCTTCAGCTGCAGCCACAAAGCGTGCAGCCCAACTACCTGATTCGGTTAATAATAGTGAATAGTCAGCTTGTAGACGTTTAAAATCCCAAGAGCCAACAGAGACACCGATTTCGCCGCCGTTTTCGTTTTTAGGGCGTTTGCGCACATAGTTAAGCGTACCCGAAGCATTACCTACACCAGTAAGTAAGCCATTGGCACCACGAATAACTTCAATTTTTTCATAGCCGTACGCTTCCATTGCGCCAGTGACAATACCCCAGTCATTCGGTAAGCCAACACCATCGATTTGTGTATTCTTAATTTCAAAACCACGTGATGTATAGTTAGTACGGTTAGTTTCCCATTCTTCAACATTGATACCAGGTGCTAAGCGTAAAGCATCATTGACGTTAAAAGCAGAGTAATTTTTTAATTGCTCAGCAGAGATCACACTAATTGATTGCGGAGTTTCATCAATTTCGAGCGCTAAACCTGTCGCGCCTTCACTAATACGGTTCTGACGTATGCCAACAATTTCGATTTTTTCGACATTGGCTTCTGTTTCAGTTATTTGCTCTGCATAGCTGATTTGAGGGTAAAGTGTATAAGCGATGGCTGCGGCTACAGGCAACTGGGTGAACTTCATTATGATCTCCAAGGGGTTATGATTTTTATTATTTTAATTGGTATTCAATACGGCATTTTGCTTACGATACGAATTAAAATAATATTTTTATTTGTAATATAATAATTTTGCAAAATGTATCACAAGTGATAACTATTATCATTATTTATTTGCGGTATTTTTGCGTTTTTTGGGAAGGTGGGTGAGGGCTGCTATTACGCAGCCTTCACTAAAACTTACTGTGCCTTTCCAAGGCATAGTGCAGTTAATAGGCCTATCAGGAGGAAGCTTGCAATGGCGATGAAAACACCTGCAACTACACCATAAATGAGTGTTAGTAATATTGTTGCAATAATTAGTAAACACGGTGATAAGAGGTTATAGGTTCTTATTGTGCTTCTAAGCAGTAAATTACTACCTAAAAGTAATATTATTGCGGCAATAAGGAGAAGTAAGTTCATACTGTTAACTCCTGTTCTAACTTTTTCGTTTTAGAGATATCTTGAATATTCACTTTACAAAAAGCGCCATATAACACGGTAAAGCCGATTACAAAAAAGCTCATATCAACGACACTCACTAACAGGTTAGCTGCGCTAAAAGCGTGACTGGATGAAAGTATTAGATTAAGAGGTAAGATGGCCGAACATGCTACACCAATGACAATAAGCGTGATTTGTAAAAAGCGCTGATAGTTCAACGGTAATAGAGCCAATAAAGACCATACTAACCAGCTATAAAAGAATAATGGAGCAAATACCTTGTTATGCAAGGTACTATCGACCAGGTTATTTAATAGTATTTGAGCAGGGAATAAAATAGCACACGCTAATACAAGGCCACCGCAAGTACCAATAATAACTCTGTTCCAGCGCTGATACGCTTGTTGACTGAGTGTGGGGTTATTGCCCCGACTGCGTTTGGCAAGCCACATCATCATACCTGATAGCGGTAACAACGCAGTGCTCAGCCCTAGCAATACCCAAACTAATTTAACAAACAAGCCTGCAAAATTACCAAAATGAAGCGGAAACAATAACTCTAGTACTTTGATTGATGCCCCTGGTATATCGCCAAAACTGCTCATTGATTTTACAAACTCACCAGAGCCATGGTATTTCAACAATTGTGAAGCCACTTGCTCACCACCAATTAGTCGCATGTAGACTTCTGCATTTGCATCATTATGCGCCATTATAGTGAGATCAATTATCTTTGCTTTTGGGTAGCGTACTTGTGCATCTAGCAAAATGGCATTTATATCTGTGGCTTGAAATTGTTCGCTGATAATGGGTTCTGGAATGGCGGTGAACTTTTCAATCAATTTCTCTTGATCGCCGCCAAAGCTAACAAATGCCGCTGCGGGTAGCAAAATAACGGTAGCAAGCCCTAAAAAAGCACCTGTAAAACCAATGACTGCATGGAATAAGCTGCCCCAAATCCCCATAATTTTATGGCCATCGTTAATAATGACATCAAGCGGTTTTTTGCGCCTAAATGTGAATAGCTCCTTAAAAAATTGTCGATGTATAAATAAACCAGTCACTGTAGAAACAAGCAACGTTAACCCTAAGAATCCGGTTAAAATTAAGCCTATAGGTCTACCTAAATGTAGGTCTGCATGAAAATGCCCGATAAATGATGGGGCATCTGTTTTTCTGTGTTCGTAAAAGTAACCCGTTGCCCCATAGTATTCATTCACTAATTGATAATTACGCGGATCAAACTGATAAGCATAAGCAGCCGCTTCGCTGTAGTTTTCATCTCCATGGTGTGATTCAAACAATACGGTTAGTAAATGTGTATTGTGCCCCGTTGGTAAATACACATGAATATTTTCGCCAAACTCTTTCGGTACAGTTTTATGGTATGTATTTATTATATCTGTGATTTTTTCGCTTGGAAGTGTACTGAGTTGATGTAGCTCTGGATTCGCCCAAATCTTTAGTTCTGGGCGGCTTAACACTGCTAACGCACCAGTGAAGCAAACAATAAACAGCAAGATGGCAGTCACTATACCGCCCCAGCTATGCATTAAGAAAAGTTTTTTCAAGCTGATTGATTTCATGACTGCCCCCCAGTCAATGCTAAGTAGCTCAGACCACCATGACTTATCAAAATAAATACCATCAATGCAAAAGGGTGCCACGCTTTTTCAGCCATATAGGCATAGATAAACAAGGCTGTCCAAATTAAAGGAAACAACATTATTGGAATAAGTATTTGTTCTTCAATCGCAAATGGAAGGTATGTTGTCATTCCTGGGATCATTACAATCGCAGTCAGCAAGGCAAGTAAACAAGCCATAAAATGGCGCCGCTTAGTTGCAGAGAAGGTGTGGTTTTTAGTCATTTTTATGCCCCTCAAAAAGGCGGCCTTAGCCGCCGCATTTTATTAAAAGCTTACTTCGAAACGAATACTCGCGGTTCTTGGTGAGCTTAATGTTTGATTGTTAAAACCAGCTGGTTCAAGTGCAACGTATTGTTCATCAAGTAGATTCTCGATTAGTGCATAAACGCCATAATTATCCCATTGATAACCAACTCGCGTATTTACTAACCAGTAGGCTTCATTTCGTGGATCAATAAAAATGCTGTCACTTGTTTCTTTGGGAATCGACAAGCGTTGTGAGCTTCCTGTATAGCTTGCATTGATATTTGCAACGAAACCTTGTTCGTTAAAGTAATCTAAGCCAACAAGTGCAGTCCACTCTGGTGCCCCAGCGAAAGGACGGCCTTGGTAATCTTCGTCTGAGCCATTGACGTCAGTAACAAACTCATCAATTTTGGTTTTTGAATAACCTAACCCACCATAAAAGTTAAGGTTATTTGTAAGTTCATAACTAATTTCTGTTTCAAAGCCTTGAACGTATGATTTACCGACATTGCGAGTTTCTCTATCGTATTGATTACCTGATAGATAAACCGCAATTTGTTGGTCGGTCCAATCAAGGTAGAAAATATTGGCGTTGACTACTAACTTTTCATCTAACCAGACTGAGCGAAATGCAAGTTCATAATTCCATGTATACTCAGGATCAAAAGTAAATGGTGTCGCTTTTGATACATTGGTGCCGACACCGCCTGAGCGATAGCCTTTTTGTACTGTGAAGCTTGTAGAAATATCTTGATTGAAGCGGTATGTTGCCCCTAGCTTTGGTAGCCATGAGTCAAAGTCAGCATCCTCTACAGGCTCATCCCCTGATGCGCCATCTGCCATTGCAAAAAGCTGCTGGTTAATACCGGCTACCAATTGGGCAAGCATAGGGTTGGTTGCGAAGTCTTCTGGGTTTGGCAGTACAGCTTGAGTTTGCTCTGTGATATAGATGTCTGCAATTGTACCGTTGGTTTGCTCTTCTTTGTCGTAACGAAGTCCGGCAAATATATCCCAGTTGTCGTTAACTTCATAAGTAAAATCAGCAAACAATGCTTTAGTTTTTACTCTTTGAATGTAATCAGAGTTTTGGCCAATAAAAACAGGATCTGCTGCGGCATAAAATTGCAGTACTTGATCAGCTAATGCTGCAGGTAAACCTAGACCACCGAATTCAGCCGGTGCAGTTAATAATGAACGCACACCTAAATCTGCAAATGTAATGCCTCGCTCACCACCACTACTATCAAAAACATCAAGATCTGAATAATAGAAGCCAATCAAACCAGAAAGTTTATCGCCATCATAAGTAAATCGCAGCTCTTGTGTTTTTGTTTCGTCTTTTCTTACATCTGTTAGAGTCGATTTTGGTGGATTCATACTCGCATCACCATCCCACTCATAACCATAGGCAGCGTCAGAGTAAGTAGTGATAGATGCAAATGACCATTGATCATTAAGATCGTAATCAAGGTTTAAAATGTATAAGTCAGTATCTGTCCATTCATAAGTCGGCGAATCTAAGTATACGTACCTGTCTTTGTAGATATCATTAATAGGGTAGTCTTGATGACCACTTTCAACCATAACCCAGTCGATACCTTTGTCATTTTCGCTGTGCATAAAACTAAATTGTGCTTCAAATTCAGGTAATGCAGAGGGGGTATAACGCAGCTTCGCACGATAAAATTCGTTGTTATCAAAGTCAGATTCTTTGCCTGTTGCAACATTAGTATTGTAGCCATCAAAGTCACGTTTTTCAGCGCTAACACGAAATGCTAACTCGTCTTCAATTAAGCTGCCACCAAAAGCAACAGCGGCCTCTTGTGTACCATACTCGCCAACCCCTAAGCGACCTTTAAAATCAAATTCATGCATAGCACCACGAGTTTTCATTACCACTGCGCCTGCTAAAGAATTACGCCCTTGCAAAGTTGATTGCGGACCTCGTAATATCTCGACTTGGCTAATATCCCATGTTGAGAAGCCGCCTTGTTGCATCATTCGATAAGGCACAGGGGCACCATCAATATAGACACTTGCTAGCCCACCAGAGCCGCCGCCAGTGACATTAAATGCATCGATTCCACGAATATTAAACCCAGCACCATCGGTGCCTGATGTATTAGGTGTTCGCGCTAATACATCGTAAAAATCATTTAAGTTTTCACGCTCTACTGTTTGACTCGTTATCACGGCAACACTTGCTGGTGTTTCTTGTAAGGTTCGGTCTATTTTTTGCCCTTTTACAACAATTTTTTCAATGTTGGCGTCATCCGCAGACACAGCCGGAGAAATAATAGTGCTGGCTATGGCAATAGCGAGAGCCGTTTTTTTTAGAGAGGTCATTGCAGGTTTCAATTGGTTTTACAAATGTTAATTATTTTTATTTGCATTATATAGGTGAGCTTTTGATTAACAAGTCTTAAGTAGAGTAAAATATCTAATAATTATCATTTTTTACCAAAAAATGTGTAATAACCGCGTTTAAGTAAACGCTCTTCCTTTTTTGGGAACGGATAGGGAGTAAGGCTAATTAGAAATAAAAAAGGCGCCCTGAGGCGCCTAAATTTAGGGGTTATTTTCTGCGGATACTAAAGTTATCAGGACCTCTACTTGTAATAGATTGAACAAGGCTTACTTCCTCAATATCTATTACTATTACCTGCTCTTTGGTATGGTTGATCTCTTCATCCTCAGATTGTTCCTCGTGTATCAGGTAGAAATGCTCACCAATTTGGCCACCGTTATGATCTATATCTGCTTGATGTAAGCTATATTGCTTATTACCAGCACGAGTCTCAAGAGTACCTGTTGTGCCTGAGCCAGGAAGAATTGCAAAATAAGCAACACGTTCATTCCAATGACCTTCATTTAAAGTATCTTGTTCAAAAAATGCGGCACTAAAACCTGTATTATTTAAGCTTGTAACTCGCGTATATACGGTATGTGGGCCATTAAAGGTTTGTGTTTGCAAAAATACATGTGGTTTTGCAGTAAATTCTTTGCTAAACACAATATCTTTAAATTCTTTTGTACCATTTAGAGTAAAGGTACCAATTTCAACGATAGTGCCATCGCTCATTGTGTAACGACCTTCGTCCATAGTTAAAAAGTCAAACGACTCAATATGAGGGTGACCATTGCCATTTTGCAGATATTGCCACTCTTGGAAAGATACTGAATAACCCACAGGTGTTACATCAGTTAAACGGTTTGTACCACCGTGTTTACCATTAAATGTCGGTGCCGAAGTAAATACCGCAGGAGCTATAAATTCTTGGTTGCCAAAGTCATAGCTCTTCCAGTTGCTATCAAGCTGTTTAATCACTGCTTCTGAGTAGTAAGGGATTAATTCACTTGGTAATGAGCAACTAGGTACTACATCACATGCCACAGCATTAAGCGTATTGGTCGTTAAGTCGTTAATGCGAACTGGCAATGTTGCAGCAAGACAGGTTTCGCCTGAATATGGATTTAAGCGGTATAGCTTTGATTCGTTCTTATCGCCATGGTCGTTGATGACAGAGCGGCTGATCACAAGGTCGCCATTTTTATTAACAGTCGCACCACCTACCGCGATTAAATCGTGTTTTGAAAGCTCTGTAGCCATAAAGCTTGTGCGGTCAATACTATAAACTGAGGTTGAGGTTATTAGCAAAAGCTCGCCATTTTTAACGACTAAATCAGCGCGGCTCAAGCCCTCAAGGTCGCTGTAATCAGCTAATACAGTTGCTTCGCCTGTGGTTTTATTAATGCTATAAAGCTTGGTAAAACTTACTGCAAGTAATGAATCAGAGCTTGCATCATATGTCATACCAATTACAGATTTAGTTGTTCCAACCACAACATGTTCACCTGTAACATGATCTAAATAGGCTAAGCGACTATATTTGAATTTATCGGCACGAATTGGTAGGTGAGAATACTGCTCATCACTAACATCTAGATGGTTTACATCAACTTTGTACTCTAACGGAATGGGTGATGAAGCATAGTAGGTACGATTTGTTGAGGCATCATAAGCAATGGCTGCAGAACTAAATTGGGCGATTGAGTGTGCTGTAGCCGACTTATTTTGCTCGTCAAGGCTAAATACAACACCGGTTTCACCACGGCCTGAGTTCATTGCAAAAATTTCGCCCTGACAGCTTGCTGCCATAGCATTTGATGCAGCGAATGTACTTGCAACTGCAAGGCTTGAAAGTAACAAATTAGTTTTTATCGACATAAGTAAATCCCACGATTAGGTTTATTCCGACACAAAGAGATAAGACCACTTTGTATTAATAGTGAGCATTATAGTGAGCCATTTCACTTTACGAATGCCGATAAAAGCTGTTTTTGAGTCTAAATCTCAACCTTTAAGTATTAAAAAATGTATATAAAGCGTTAAATTATCTGTTTTTCTGACTTTTCTGATCATCAGAATTGCTTGACATCGAACTGCCAACCGAAGCGGTAATCACTAATAAAATGGCCAGCCACTGCCATACACTTAAAAATTCAGAGAGAATTATAAAACCAGCCAATGCTGCGATCGCAGGCTCTAAACTCATCATGATGCTAAAGCCTTGTGCGGGCATATTGCGAAGTGCCACCATTTCTAACGTATAGGGTAGTGCGCTAGACATAATAGCCACTAAAATACCAAGTGGTAATACTTCCCAACTCAATAATGCAGCGCCTTGCGAAACGGCGCCGTAAGGCACAAGCACAATCGCGGCGACGCTCATCCCCATGGCTACAGTCATCCCGCCAGAGCCTTGGTTTCCAGTTTTTTTGCCAAACAATATATAAAACGCCCAACATGCACCTGCTGCAAGGGCTAAAATAACACCAACAGGGTCGAGGCTGTCTTCGCCTTTCATGTCAGGTAGCAATAAAATAATGCCAGCAATGGCGCAGGCTACCCAAAACAGATCGCGCTTTTTACGAGATGAAAGTAGGGCAACTGCAAGGGGGCCAGTAAACTCCAGAGCAACACCAATGCCTAAAGGAATGCGCTCAATCGCGTAATAGAACAGGATATTCATGCCACCTAAACTCAGTCCATAAACGATGATCGGCATGCGTTGCCCTATCGGCGGAAAAGCTCGCCAAGGCTTAAAAACCAGGCACAAAATAGCAGCTGAAAAACCTAATCGAAGTGCTGTGGTACCTTCAGGGCCTATTAAAGGGAATAATTGCTTTGCAACAGAGGCACCAGATTGAATGGTAACCATTGCAAGAAGCACGCAAATAACAGCAATAAAAAACGGTGGAATGGTGCGCTGCATCACTGTCCTTATGAAAGTTAATAGTTCAAGTTTGCGGCGATTCTACTGATGTTTTGAGGGAGAAGAAATGTTTTTCGTTAAACAGACACAGATTTTCGATAAAGCAAAATTATGGGTATCAAATTGCTTTGATACCCATAAAGAGAGTGCTTAACTTTGTCCTGCTTGTTCAAAGGTCGGCATGATGGTTTGCGTGGCCTGTTTTTGCTGCTGGCGTTTTGCCACTTTAAAGAAAGTAGCCGCAAAAATAGCAGCGACAATATCAACTAAATAGCTTGAGTAAAATAGTGAATTGGTGTCGCTGGCAAGTTTTACTAGCGTAGATAACACCATTAATGCACACAGACTTGCGAGTAAATAAAACCCAACCGTGGTTGCCTTTTGCACAGGTTTTAAGAAGCTATATATTACAAAAACAAAAAAGGCTGCATAGTAACTGTATAGGGTAGCGTAGTTTGTGTTGCTAACAAATGCAGGTAGCCATTTGGCAGCGACGAGTGTAAAAGCAACGGCAATCATAGACCCTAAACAAACGCCAATGGTGAGTTTTGCCATAAACAAGGTACTGCGTTTATTAGGATTTTTTTTGAAGCGTTTGTCTATCCACAATAAATTACCTGAATAGAATAAGAAGGCGCCAAGTAATCCCATAATGAAGTAACCCCAACGACCCCAGTCTCCTCCATAGGTGCCAAAATGAAGTGAGAAAATACTGGCAACCATGTTACCCCACACTGCATCTTCGCCTTGCGGGTAGCTTGAGTTAACCACTTCTAGTGTGTACGGGTTCATGAATAGGTAATCAGTATCTGGTCCACGCACTACCGCATTATTGTTACTCATCATAAACACCGCAGAAGGTGATGCTGAATTTAAATTACTATAGCGAATATGGATTGGCTCATAGCCGGGGGCATAGTTTTTCGCTGCGAGTACTTGCTCATCAATGCGTGGCAAGTTTTCAATATGAAAACTTTGCGCCGCAGGCGTAGGGCGCTGAAATAGCGGCTTACCATCATAAAATTGTGCTAAACCACCATAAATAAAATCATGAAATGCAAATACCACCACGGTAAAAGCAATGACTAAATGAAATGGTAAACTGGCGATACCGACAAGGTTATGGCTATCAAGCCAAAATCGACTAGGCCCTTTTTCTTTTCGCAGTGCAAAAAAAGTTTTAACTAATGTCGGCAGTAAAATAATCACTCCTGAGACCAAAGCTAAAAAATACAAAATACAGGCAATACCAAGAATATACACCCCTGATTGGTCATGGCCAATTTCGCCAATGAAGCCCGCTGTACGGTGTAAATAGTCTACTAAATCAGCAAGTTCATTTTCGGTTTGTACGCTGACGTTTAAACTGCCATCAGCATTTAGGTGGGCGAAGTTCAGTTGTTTATCAAGCTCCATGCCTCGGGCATTGCCTTTGATATACCACGAAAGAGGCGCATTTGGGGTATGTAAATCGAGGTTAAAGCCTTTGGCCAGTTGCTCACTATGTTCATTAATTGCAGTATCTACAAGCTTTTGGTAGTCATAACTAGAGCTGGTGACTTTAGGAGCTTGAATGGGGGCAGCCCATTGCTGAAGTTCGTGTTTGAACATGGTCAAGCTGCCAGCATAAAAACCTATGAATAGCACTAAACCTGCAATGATGCCTGTCCATGTGTGTACTCCTTGATAGGTGCGAAGAATATCCGATCTGACTTTCATAATGCGTTCCTTAGCATAAAAAATACGCCATAAAGCAGCACAGTTAACCCACCAAGTACAAGCCAAGCTTGCTTTGCTGAGTTGAACAAATAACTAAAACTAAAAATGGTTAGCCAAACTGGCGTGAGCATCCACATGTTAAATTGCACTTTATCGCGAGCATCAATGCCTCCAGGGCCATACCAAGCAAAAAAAGCAACGAAAATAAATGAAAGTGCTAGCCCTAAAATTGCACCTGCTAGCGTTTTCCCTAACCAAGTTGGTTGGCGTTTAGCTGAACTTGTCATGAGTTATCCTTTTCTTTGCAGCAGGCTCGCAAAAGGGAGCAGCATCAACATTAGCATCACACTAAAGATGATGTAGAACACGGCCGCTGTGACTGAGAATTGTTGAAGGGCAAGTATTGATGCGCAAATAGTTAACGCAATTGAAAGTAATCGCCATTGTTTTTTAATTGGTTTTTTTAAGAATCGCTGCTGTTTTCTGGTGCAATATAAAATACTGACAGCGAAAAAGATAAGCAGAGTAACAGTAAAAATGAGCATGAGATTATAGTTGTAGCAAACATTAAATCTTATTGTAAATGATAACTAAACTCAATTGCAATAACATTAAGCTTGTGTTAATTTCCTAGCGTTTTTTATCAAACGCAATTTGTTTAATTCTAATAATCTCTTACGGGGAAAGGACATTGGCTACAGCATTTAAACTTAATTCACTCACCAAAGTTATGCTTGCATCATTACTTGTTACGCAAGGCTCAGCGTGGGCCGACGATGATCAAAACAGTCGAAAATCAATGGATACCATTGTTGTTACAGGTGAAAAAACTGAGAAGTCACTTAAAGAGACGATGTCGTCAGTGGCGGTTGTTGATAAGTCGCTATTAGAAAACGGCCAACTTGCATCGATATCTGAAGCGCTGTCAGAAATGGCGAACGTTGTTGTGTTAACGGGCTCGGTGCCAGATATGCGAGGTGTGTCTGGTAATGGTGGCGCAACGGGTTTTAACTCATTTAGTGGTGGTTCAAAGGCTCGTGTTTCAACCTTAATCGATGGTGTAAGCCAGCCGTTTGTAGCTGATTTAACTGGTGATACGGGTCTGTGGGATGTAGAACAAATTGAGGTTTACCGAGGGCCGCAATCAACCAGCAATGGTCGTAATAGTATTGCGGGTGCTGTCTACATGACAACTAAAGCGCCAACTCAAGATTTTGAAGGCGCTGTGCGCGTCGGTTATCGCAACCAAGATAGCTATCTAGACACTGCCGCAGTGGTATCAGGAGCGTTAGTTGAAGATGTATTAGCATTTCGTTTATCAACTCAGTACGTTGATGGCGAAACATTTTCAAATCCGCCGGTATACGAAACAAACCCAACTGATCGTGAGTTAAACAAGTTAAATACCAGTAGCACACGCGCTAAATTACTTTACACACCAAGCCAAGATTTAGCAGTACAGCTAACATATTCAACTTATAGTGAAGAGGGTAACTCGGGTCGTAAGTACTTTTTAGCGGATGAGCCATTTGATTATGAGCCACTATATCAACGTATTATGGATACTGAATCTGACACCACGCAAGTGAATGTTGATTACAAAATTAACGATGATTTTTCGCTAGATGTTTTAGTTGCTTATATGGATTATAAATGGGGCTTTGAAGCATACGAGCCACTTGAAAGCGCAGAATCTGATGTATCAATGGGTGAGAGTAACATCACTGTCGATACCAAATTGAACTTTGGTTTAAGCAATGATTTTTACTCTGGTTTTGTGGGTCTTGCCTATTTTGATCGCGACCAAGACTTTGAAAGTGTAGGTGCAACCAACTATTACGGTGACGATAGTAGTAAATCGACGGCAATATATGGTGAAACAAGCTTTAACTTAAGTCGCGATTTCACATTAACAGCGGGTCTGCGCATTGAGCGTGAAGAACAATTACGTAATTTTAATATGGCATTTCGTGGTGATATGCTGGTTGAACAACTTGATAACTCTCACACACTGCGTTTACCAAAGCTCGCGATTCAATATGACATTAGCGACGAAACGACTTTATTTGCTAGTGCTCGTCGTGGTTACAATGCAGGGGGCGGCGCCCTTGATTTTACCGCAGAAGATTATTACTACTACGATGAAGAAACGGTTAATACCTATGAAATTGGCTCACGCAGCGTTTTAAATAATGGCGATATTAATATTAGTGCCAACGTGTTTTACAACAACTTCAACGGTTATCAAGCGCTAAGCTCTGAGCGTAAAATCACTAATATCGAAGATGCTCATAGCTATGGTTTAGAAGTTGAAGCTTACAGCATGCTGGGCGAACAGTGGCAATTACATGGCGGTTTTGGTTTATTGAAAACTAAAATAGATGAATCAATTGCGTTCCCAGAAGCCGTTGGCAATGAACTAAATTCTGCGCCGGAGTTAACCGCGAGTTTGGGTGTATCTCACTGGTTTACTGATAGTTTAAAAGTAAATTTAAGTGCTAATTATGTTGATGAGTTTTATGGCGATTTAACGAACACTGAAGAGCGCGTTGCAGGTGATTACACCATTACGCGTTTATCGATGAGCTACGATACCGAACAGTGGCTGATCAGTGCTTTCATCAACAACGCCTTAGATGAAGAGGCGTATACTTCAAAAGAGCCTGCTAGTGGCCGTTACCCACAAGGCTACGTTGCAGTTGTAAACCCACAAACAATCGGTGCATCTGTTACTTACCGGTTTTAAATAAACTAATCGCTAGTCGCTGAGCAGAACCAGCGACTAGCTCAATTTAAAGCGGTTAATCTGCCCGTTTAAGTTATTTGCTAAGTTAGCCAGTTTACTTGAAGAATCTGAAATACTTTGTGTTTGTTGCTGCGACTGACGACTTGTATCTTGGACTTCGTTTAAACGCTGGGCTATTTCTTCGGTCACTTGAGATTGCTGCTCAGATGCAGAAGCTATGGTCATATTGGCATCAGAAATCGCTTTTGCTTGAAGGCTAATTTCATCAAGCATATGGCCTACTTTTTCTGAATTGAGCACCGCCTCTTTAATTTGCGCATCGCTTGAACGGATCCTTTGCGTTACTGCATTGGTTGCAGATTGTAATGAGTCAATTTTATCTTGGATCTCAAGGGTTGAGCTCTGTGTGCGGCTAGCCAATGTTCTTACTTCATCAGCAACCACTGCAAACCCTCTGCCTTGTTCACCCGCTCTTGCGGCTTCGATTGCAGCATTCAGTGCTAGTAAATTAGTTTGTTCGGCAATGTTACTTATTACACTTAAAATAGCAGTGACTTCATTTACTGAGGCTTCCAGCTGATTAAGATCTGTTAGCGATTTGGTTAAGGTGTCGGCCACTGACTCAACAGAGCTTACCCCTTGTTGGACAACCTGTAGGCCTTCTTTGGTTTTTTGATTAGCAGCGGTGGCACTGCTTGCCGCTTCTGCACAGTTTTGAGAAACCTCTTTTACGGCCGTTGAGTTTTCATAGACTGAGCTTGAAATTACCTCAATAGCTTGGCTTTGAATATCATTGAGTGTTTTAGCTTGCTGTGATATTTCATCTAAACTTTTCGCCGCCACTTGTGCTTGCTCTGATTGATTATGTATTTCTTTTAGAAGCTGGGAGAGCTTATCAACCATAATGTTGAAGCTGACCGCAAGTTGGCCTATTTCATCATCAGCTTTATGGTCAATATAGCGAGAGAGATCTCCTTCAGAGATACGCTTGGCCTCATTAATTAAAGCATGAGTTGCTTTAATCACTTTTTTCTCTAATTGCCAATAACACACTATCAAGGTAGCAATGATGGTTAGAACTAAAGCGGTGCTAACTAGGCTTAAAGTTACCACACGGTCATGATTATTTTTTACCTCTGCTGCACTTTTTTCCTCAATTGAATTTAAAAAGGCCTTTACAGGCTGCTGAATTTTCTCAACTTCGGCCATGTAAGCATCGTTGGTTAAAAGCGTAATAGCTTGCACCCATCTTTTATGCTCGCTGACGGTTAAGTTGTTAGTATCTCGACCAAGTAAATCACTGACTAAGCTAAATGCTTTTTCTTCTGTTTCGACTAGTTTGAGTGATAAATCGTTGGATTTTTGTAATAAAGCCAAATCATCGGTAGCGACATTAAAGGCTTTTAAGCGCTGCACATAGTTTTTTTTCTGACCATTGAGCCAAGCTGCTTTTCCTTGAATTTGGTCAACAAGATGATGGTATTCAACTTCATAGCGAGGATCTAAGGTTACGACATGTTGACGAGCAAGCTCAGTAAGGCGAATCGAATTTGAAGATGAAAACTGAGCAAGATGGCTTAGCTCATAACGCTGTTGAGCCGACTCCATACTCTCATCTTGGCCTGATTGTAAAAATAAAATAATGAAGAGAAGTCCGGCTGCAAGGGTAATGGTTGCTGCGAAAACGGTTCTGAGTAAAAAGCGTATAGTCAAAGTATTACCCTTCATATTGAAAGTAAGTACTATTAACCATAGTACAAAATTTTTGATTCAATAAAAATTACGGGTAAGTTATTTAGAGGTGGTCATTTAAGCTTATGTTGAAAATGAAAAGGGCAGAGTCAACCACCCTTGAGTAATGCATTTATTGGTCTGCTGGATACACAACGCCAAGCTGATTTCGTGCTTCATCAAGTACAGCCATAACTTGTTTTGACAGTGTATGAGTATTAACAGATGACTCAATTTGTCCTGCATTCGCAGCTTGAATAAAGTGGCTGACCTCATGGCGCATAAAATGATCATCAAATGGCTCAGACAGTTCTTCAACCGTGCCATCGTTACCAATAAATTGCATGCGCTTTAATAATGACACCGCTTCAATACGTATTCGGCCTTTCTCACCTTGAATTTCAGTAAAATTATCGCCTTGCGAGATTTTCGAATAGCTGATCACCGCTTGCTTATCAGCGTAATTTAAAAGCACATCGCCAGCGCCATCAACACCAGTTTCAAGCAACACACCACTGGCTTTTACACTCTGAGGCGCGCCCCATAATGCGAGTAAAATATACAGCGGATAAATACCTAAATCGACTAATGCACCGTTAGCAAATTCTGGCAAGAAGGTATTTGGGCGTTCGCCGTTTTTATATTTATCGTAACGCGATGAGTACTGACTATATTGGCCAATATATTTGCGTGGCGTGCCTATCTTTGCCATGGCACTTTTTAAGCGTGCAAAGTTTGGTAAATGCGTGGTCATCATCGCTTCCATGTATAAGCGTTGATGCGTTTTGGCCGCCTGAACGATGGCCTCAAGCTCTTTGCTATTAGCAGCCGAAGGCTTTTCACCTAAAACATGTTTACCAGCTTTTAAACACATTACAGCATAGTCTTTATGTAAGCTATTTGGTGCAGCAATGTAGACGGCATCGACTAATGGGTCTTCGCATACTTGCTCAATATTGGTAAACACTTTAGCGTTTTGAGCATCGTGCTTTATAAGGAAAGCCTCGCCTGTTTGCTGCTCTCGAGAGCACACACCATATAAGGAGAAATGTTCAATTTCTTTAGCTGCACTCAGTAGTGTATCGCTTATAAAATTGGTACCTACAATCACAAAGTTCATGGTTACTCCTCGCTGTTTTGTACAAGCCATGCTTGCCAATTCTGTTCAAATTTTTCCATTTGTTTATGTTTTTTGCTTAACAAATGTTTGTCTTCATCTTCTTGGGCCATATAAGGGCCAACGCGGCATAATGCACAGTATTTTTCACCTAAATAAGCAGGAAAACTAAGCTTAGGGGTAATTTCATTGTTAGTTTTTTCGCTAAATACATAGGTAATGCCGCTAGTATCTTTAACGTGTTTATCGCGATCAACATTGCGAATTTTATAGCCCGGAAACACGCTAATATCGAATGGCATTTGGCCAAGATATTGGCAATTAAGCCCTTGATTTAAGCTGCCCTCAATATTCCATTCGCGGTAAGGTTTTACATCTTTAGAGGTGATGTAACATAACATCGGGCCGTTTTTATCTAATGCAAACTGGCTAGCGTAGTCTAGGTAGCGATGCAACAAAGCACGGTTTAATACATTCATACCACCTTGTTGGGTGTGTGCTTTAAATGCGGCTTCACCTTTAAATGCAGGTATCAGCGGAAATTGAAAAATAACCACATCGAAACAAGCGCCATCTAAGCGCTGCCATGAGTCTGGCCTTGTTACATCAAACTCAGTGAGTGTTTCAATATTAAGTTGTTGCAAGGCGCTAAGTGCATTGTCGGCATATTTTTGTTCTATGGTGTTTGCATCATCATAAGTTGAAGCAACAAGCTTGGCTGGTTTTATATAACGAGCAACAGAGTGTGAAAATGATAAATCACCATCGCCTACCGTTAATATGCGCCAACTAGGGTCTAAATACATGGGGTTATTTGCCTTGTTCTGGCGCTATTTCAACTGAAATTTTAGGGCAAAGGGCTAAGCGAGTTTTAAGGCCTTCTATGGCTATTTGCTTAAAAATTAGATTGAAACTAATTAAAACAGCAATAACGATATGAATAGGGCCATGGGTAAAACCTGCTTCTGTATCAAAAAGCATTAAGCCGAATAACAAGAACATGGTAGCTAAAAATATTTCAATCAGCTGATTTGAGTATAGCTTTAAGTTGCCTTGGTTTTTATGATCTTTTTTGATGTGAATTGCACAAAAAAATGGGATCACTTTTATTTTAAAGTGAGCGTTTTTTTCTACGTAATTTTCACCTAGGTGATCTAGTTTAGCGCGCAGTTGATCTATCATAGCAAGTCCTTAAAAAACTGAGCCGCGGATGTTACCGCAAACGCAAGAAAAGGGCTACTCAGGATAGATACTCATGCCAATTACAAATATGTGGCATACAAACACAACCGAGGTTAAAACGAATCGCATTTTTTGATAATCAACGTGATAGGTTTGCCACTGCGGTGTGCTTTTCTCAAACAACAGCACGAGCCAAAAGCTCGCAGCAAGCCAAGCCAGTATCCAGCTTGACGGTAAAAAGCTTAAAAAACCAATCGGTAAGATAGGAATAATTGCTTTGATGGCATCAGCATGCGTTTGCTGGCCTGCATGCCATAAATTACCAGCCATAAAGGCTAAAATGGCGATGCTATAAAAAGTGAAAAAGTCTAAGTTAACAGCATTACTACCTGCTATAAGCGGCCAGCCTACACAGCCTAAAAAAGGCAGTAAACCTAAGTAACCAAGTTGAATGTGATTAATAAACTTTTCCATAATGACCTTTAAACTACCTAACTGGTATAAAATAACTCGTAGTTATTTTATACCAGTTAGGCGGCTAAAACGATCGCTTTATTGCTGACGTAACTCCCGACGTAGAATTTTGCCAACCGTCGATTTAGGCAATTGTTCCATAAAAATGATTGATTTAGGCACCTTATAAGCACTTAAGTTTTCGCGGCAGTAGTCACTCACTTGTTGTTCATCAATCTGCTCTTTTAAAGTAATGTAGGCACACACACGCTCACCGGTTTTTTCATCTTTTGCACCAATAACAGCCGCTTCGCAGATAGCCGGATGCTGACAAAGTATGTTTTCAACTTCGTTAGGGTACACGTTAAAACCAGAGACAATAATCATGTCTTTTAATCGGTCTACAATTTTGTAATTACCACTTGGTAGCTTCAGACCCACATCACCGGTTTTGAAAAAACCACGTTTCATGCATTTATCGGTTTCATCTTGGCGTTGCCAGTAGCCCATCATTACTTGCGGGCCTTTAACAACTATCTCGCCAGACTCACCGTCTGCAACGGGCTCGTCGTTTTCATCCCAAATTTCCACGGTGGTGTTTGATAGTGGGAGGCCAATGCTGCCAATTTCTTCATTTTGAAAATCGTTTAATGTCACAACAGGCGAGGTTTCTGATAAGCCATAGCCTTCTGTGATTGTACAACCTGTGGTGCTCATCCACGCATCAGCTGCAGCATGCGTTAAAGCTGCTCCTCCTGACACGGTCATTTTTAGGTTTGAAAAATTTAGAGCTTTAAACCTTGGGTGCATACACAGACCAATAAACAAGGTGTTAATCCCTGAAAAGTAATTAATATCAAAAGGTTCGATTTGTTTAACTAAGGCATCTAAATCACGAGGGTTTGGAATAAGTACATTAAATTGCCCCATGGCAAATAAGCTAACCATGTTCACCGTAAAGGCATATATATGATAAAGCGGAAGCGGGCAAATACCGGTTTCTTGACCAGGCGTTAAAATGTTGTCAAAGCGCTCATTCATTTGCTCGGCATTGGCTAAGATGTTGCCATGACTAAGCATCGCTGCTTTGGCAACTCCTGTGGTACCACCGGTGTATTGTAAAACAGCAATATCGTCACGACTTGCTTGATGAGCGTCAAGAGGGGCAAGTCTTTCACCTTGGCGAATGAGTTCGTTTAACGAAAATTGATTCTCTTGTAATGCTGGCTCAGCTAAAGCGGCTGCAACAATAACGGTTTTAATGGATGTATCATTAATAATTGTTGCTAATTTTTCGCTAAGGGCATCAAGAATAACAATGGCTTTTACCTCTGCATCATTAAACTGGTGTAGCATTTCACGGGCAGTATAAAGCGGGTTGGTATTGACTACGATTAATCCTGCACGAAATGCTGCATAAGTTACGATAGGGTAATCAACAATATTAGGTAGTTGAATAGCAATTCTGTCTCCTGCAACAAGACCACTTTGCTGTTGAAACCACTGGGCTAAATAGCGAGATTGTTGTTCTACTTGAGAAAAAGTGAATGTTCTTCCCACACTTGTGTAGGCAGGAAAGTCAGCATAAGTCTTACAACTATGCTCAATTAATTGCGTGAGGTTATCATGTGTGTTCATGGTTATTCCTTAGCTTGTTTGACTAATGAATATATACAATTTGTTAACGTGAAACTTAGCTTTAAACGACTTGTTTTTGACTTTTTACGCCATTAATGGGAATGAAACTTGCGGTAATCTCTAGGTGGAATACCATACCAACGTTTAAAAGATCGAGTAAATTCGCTGTAATTAGAAAAGCTCAAGATATCTGATATGTTTGATAAAGTGAGGCTAGATTCAATTAAATATTGATGTGCCAAATGACAGCGTACATCATCGACTAATTCACGAAACGTTGTGCCATGCTTTGTTAAGTGGCGCTGTAAGCTACGGGTACTCATCGATAACTTTTCGGCTACAAGGTTTACCCCAAACTCCTCGTGTAGTAAGTACTGCTTGATCATCACTTCAACATGATCTGAGATATTTTCACGTTTGGTGTTTTGAATCAGCCCAAGCTGTTGGCTGAGTATAGAAAACAACTGCTTATCTGAGTTCTTAATAGCGAGTTTAAGGTATTTTTTTTCAAACACGACTGCTGTGTGTGCACAATTAAACACAGGAATTTGACCTAATGCTTGGCGATAAACACTCGGATTTTCATTACCACTATGGGGAAGTTCCAAACGGTACAGTTTTATTTGATCATCGGTTAGTTTCTTTAATAAATTAACCCCAACACTCAGGGCTAGATCAGCGCCATGATAGACACTCACTTTTAAGCTACTACGAACTAAAAATGATAGTTTTACATAGTTTTGGTCTACTTCAAGGAGTAAATCAGCGCTACTTTGATGAATGTGATAATACTTAGTTAAATTTTTAAGTGCCAATTCAAGGGTGTCGCAATTACCCACCAAATAACCAACAGAGCCCAAAATGTTCAAGCTTTGCCAACGCCCTAATTCTAACCCAAAATAGGGCAGGTTTAGTTCTTTCGCCGTGGTCTCTAACAGTTGAATGAGTTGCTGATACTGCACAAAGCTATTGGCATCTTGTAGTTGTTTTCTGTCTAAACCAACGTGTGATAAAAGTATATCAGGGTTCACCAATTTGCTTTCGATCAGCTCAATATAGCCATGTAGAGCAGATACTCTAATTAGATCAGGTGCTTGTGTTAATCGGGGCATAGTATGCTCTTTTTTGCGCTCTGGCGTAAAAAGTAAAAAAAATTGCGTACAAAGTAAAGTAATACAGGTCAGTAAAGTTTAACAATGTATTAACGTAAACAATACGCTGATTTACTAACACGCATTAAAGAGGGCACACACATGGCATTACCAGATATTATTAATCATCAAGATTTTTTACTCACTATTCATACCAATGATGAAAAGCTAATTAAAAACGCTTTACCAGGCGTGCACATTTATCCACTCATGCTGGATTCTGAGAATGGGGTATGGGTTTTACGCGTTTTATTTGAACCGGGTACAGTTTTGCCAAAGCACTTTCACACTGGTGTTGTGCATTTATATACCATGGCGGGCAGCTGGCACTACACTGAGTACCCTGACGATTTACAAGTAGCGGGTAGCTATTTATTTGAACCAGGCGGTTCGATTCATCAATTTCAAGTCCCAGCAGACAACACTGAAGTGACCGATACCTTTATGATAGTAATGGGAGCCAATATTAACTTTGACCCAGATGGCAACTATATGAACATTATGGATGCAGGTTGGATTGAACAAGTGATGTTAGCAGCTGCAAAAGAGCAAGGAATTGAGCCTAACTACATAAAACCAAAGAGTTTATACGGTTTTAGTAAGTAATTTTATTCCCTGAAATGAAGGCCCTTGATTGCGTAAGTTATTGAGGGCTTTGTAGTTTTTGCTATTTTCAATCTTTCAATCTAAAAAATAAATCAATTTAATCTAAACAATCAATTTTATTTTAATCGCTCAGGCCTCTATTGTATTAATCAAGCAGACGCAAGGCTGCGTTAATTAAACTTTTTAAATACATCAATGAGGAATATTATGAGCACTTCATTAATTAACACAAAACTACAACCATTCAATGCAACAGCTTACCACAACGGTGACTTTGTAGAACTAACAGAAAAAGACGTGCTAGGTAAGTGGTCAATCTTCTTCTTCTACCCAGCTGACTTTACTTTCGTATGTCCTACAGAGCTTGGTGATGTTGCTGATTACTACGAGCAGCTTCAAGAAATGGGTGTTGAGGTTTACTCAGTATCAACTGACACGCACTTCACTCACAAAGCATGGCACGATACGTCTGACACAATTGGTAAAATCAAATTCCCAATGATTGGTGACCCTACAGGTCGTATTACTCGTAACTTCGGTGTGATGATTGAAGACGAAGGTCTTGCTCTTCGCGGTACATTCGTAATGAACCCTGAAGGCGAAATCAAAGTAATCGAAACTCACGACTTAGGTATCGGCCGTAGCGCGAAAGAGTTAGTACGTAAAGTACAAGCTGCACAGTACATTGCTAACCACGACGGTGAAGTATGTCCTGCATCATGGCAGCCAGGTGAAGAGACACTTGCTCCTTCACTAGACCTAGTTGGCAAAATCTAATTTGTCACAGCATTAAACGATAGCAAAGCTTTGCTTTGCTATCTCAATGCAACTTTAATTGCCCATCACAACTCATATTAAGCACATTAGCGGGTGATGGGCAGTTATCCCTAAAATTTTTCTAGATTATTTATTCTGAACTCAAGGGCTAAGCCATGTTAGATACGAATATCAAAAACCAATTAACAAGCCACTTTGCTTCTATTACCAGCCCTGTTGAGCTGCTTATCGCCTTGGATGACAGCAATAAATCAACAGAACTTAAAAACTTAGCGAACGATTTAGCATCGTTAAGCGACAAGTTTTCGGTGCGAGATAACCCTAACCAAGACGTACGTCGTCCGTCTATGGTGGTGTCTTCACCTATTAACAATACGCAAATCACATTTGCGGGTGTGCCTATGGGCCACGAATTCACAAGCTTGATCCTTGCACTTCTTCACACTGGTGGTCATCCAAGCAAGGCATCAGAGACTGAAATTGAACAAATTAAATCATTGCCTGGGCCGCTTAACTTTGAAGTGTATATTTCATTAAGTTGTCAAACATGTCCGAAAGTAGTGCAAGCACTTAACTTGATGGCGGCACACAATGAAAATATTACGGCGACTATGATTGATGGCGCCTTGTTCCAAGACGAAGTGAACGAGCGTAATGTGTTAGCAGTACCAGCTGTGTACTTAAATGGAGAGTTATTCAGCCAAGGCGCTGTTAACCTGACCGACATTCTAAATAAAGTAGATACCAAAGCGGCTGCACGCCAAGCCGAAGCACTGAACGATAAAGAGTTATTCGATGTACTTGTTGTTGGTGGTGGTCCGGCAGGGGCTTCTGCGGCAATTTATTCGGCGCGTAAAGGCTTAAATACCGGTGTTGTGGCAGAGCGTTTTGGTGGTCAGGTTTCAGACACGTTAGCAATTGAAAACTTTATCTCAGTAAAAGCGACCGAAGGTCCTAAATTAGTTGCTCAACTTGAAGAACACGTAAAAGAATACGACGTAGATGTGATGCAAAACCAACGTGCGGCATCGCTTACTAAACAAGGTAATTACCAAATCACGCTAGAAAATGGCGCGGTGTTAAATGCTAAGTCAGTGGTATTAGCAACTGGTGCACGCTGGCGTGAAATGAATGTACCCGGTGAAAAAGAGTATCGCGGTCATGGCGTTGCTTACTGCCCTCACTGCGATGGCCCGTTATTTAAAGGTAAAGCGGTTGCGGTTATCGGTGGTGGTAACTCAGGTATTGAAGCGGCAATCGACCTTGCAAACATTGTTGAGCATGTCACTGTGCTCGAATTTGCTGATACCTTACGTGCTGACGAAGTACTTATTCGCAAAGCAAATAGCTTAAACAACATTACGATTATCAAAAACGCGCAAACAACAGAAGTTGTTGGTGATGGTAAACGAGTAACAGGCTTAAGCTATATTGACCGCATCTCTGGCGATGAAAAATCACTTGAGCTTGCAGGTATCTTTGTGCAAATCGGCTTGGTGCCAAACACTGAATGGTTAAAAGATTCAGAACTAGCACTGACTCGCTTTGGCGAAATCGAAATAGACAGCAAAGGTGCAACATCATTACCGGGTGTTTACGCGGCAGGTGATGCAACAACAACGCCGTTTAAGCAAATCATTATTGCCATGGGCAGTGGTGCAACGGCAAGTTTAGGTGCATTTGATTACTTAATTCGCCACAGCGATGAGATTCAAAACACCGAAGATGCAGCTTAATTAGCGACTCTTGATTAGGCAGCTCACACCCATAGCTGCCGCTTTAAAGCCGCCCTCTCCAAAGGCGGCTTTGTTTTATTCATCGAGCTACTGATACTGTGCTGCAGTTATAAATTCCTCAAAACTTTCACACCAAATAATCACAGTATTGTAATCGCTGACATCAATACCTTGTGGCACAACTAATTTAAAGCCGTTGAACGAACGCACCCCTGCAACACGCTGCATGGTGCCTTTTTGTGCTAAAAAATCGGCTTCGTTATCAATAAAGTTTCGCGATAGATAAAGTTGATAGTCAGGCCCTGGTGATAACGTGCCTTGCATAGAAATAGCATCATTCGTTAGATAAACCATACCATCACCATAATGAAGGCGATCTGAGCCTTTAAGATCAGGTTTAAACTCTGCACTAAACAGAGCTCTCGTTTGATGTTGTTCAAGAGTCTTGATTTCAGGGGCTGGTTGCTCAGTTAAAATTGGCAAACTGTATATCCCAGCCATAAAGCCTGCAGCAAAAATAGCCAATGCTATGATGAAAATTAACAGTGCTTTTAGCATTATTATTCCCTATTTTTTAAGTTTATGATGTGGCGTTGACTTAAAGAAAATTGCTTTTCAACATCACCAAAGTGTTGTAAATAAAGCTGCTCAAGTTCACCCGATTGCTGTATCTTTTGCATGCCTTGTTCTAGCAAATCCCTAATATTTTGATTTTCTTTACTTAAGTAAAAGTAATAGTCATTGGGGTATTGCAACATAATGTCTGGCGCAATGACAAAGTTTGTTTGTTGTAGTCGCTGAAGTTCTACACCTATTGCTAATGCAGAACGAGGAAAGTAATCTGCTAGACCACTTTCAAGTGCTTTGACCATTCCTGCGTAATCAAGCTCTCCATTTACAGATAAACCATTTGCTTTTAGCACATCATAATCTGACCAGCTTTGTTGTTGCACTGCAAGTAGTGGTCTTAATTGTTCCAGGTTTTTGATAGCTTTAAATTTTAGTTGCTCTTTTTTATGAATAATTAGTAGCCGTTTACCGTGTAAGCCTTTATAAATAGGAATAGTTGTTTTTACTAAGGTATTACTTAACTGCGAAGGTAATGACAGCCAGGCAAGAGTTATGGCTTTGTTGTGGCTAAGTTGCTCTACTATTCGTTTATCATTCATTGGTTGCGAATCATATCGGATGATAATATCAGCATTTACCGCGGCAAAGCTTTTCGTAAGTATTTTATGAATGTATTGCTGTTTGACTGCATCAGTATAAATAGGTTTAGCAAGTTGGATTACAATTTGACTTTGCGCGATTGCGTAAGAACAATGCAAAGCTAAAAATAATAAAAACAGGCGCCAAATTGTAGTCATTTATAAGGTTCTCTGTGTGCAAAGTAATCAGTTGCCCATCATACTTTGAATACATGGACCTGTTGCTGTAATCGCGACGCTAATGAAGCTAATTCTTGACTTGCTTGAGCGTTTTGCTGCGAGCTTTCGCTAACTAGTGAAATACTACTGCTAAATTCATTTATATTACAACTAAGTTCGTTGGCAACGATTGTTTGCTCATCTGTTGCGGTAGAAACTTCGTTGTTCATATCGGCAATAAGTGCCATTTCTTGAGTGATTTCAGTCAGTAATTGTGATGAGCGTTCTGCGTATTCAACACTTTGTTTAGCACTTTCGTCGGCATTGCCCATGGCGGTCACTGCTTGCTGCGCCATTGCTTGTAGTTTACTGATCATTTCGTTAATACTCGCTGTGGCTTTTTGCGTGTTGTGCGCAAGTTGCCTTACTTCATCAGCCACCACAGCGAAACCGCGACCCGACTCACCTGCGCGTGCTGCTTCAATGGCCGCATTTAACGCAAGTAAATTTGTTTGTTCAGCAACCCCTTGGATCATCATCACTACTTGGTTGATATCTGTTGATTGTGTATTTAACTCATTGATAAGTTGAGTATTGGTATTAACTATATGCGACAAGTGGTTAATTGCATCGATATTTTCTTGTACAGACTGTTGGCCAAGCTTCGCTGTCTTATCTGTGTGGGTGGCTTTTTCTGAAGTCGCAAGCGCATTAGCTGCAACTTGTTCAATAGCACTGCTCATTTGCGTAATAGCAGTAGCAATCATTGCCGATTGTTGTTCTTGTTCAGTGGCAGTGCTGGCAACTTGGTCGCTAATTGAGTTCATTTGCTCAGCGGCAGATGAGAGAGTAAGTGTTGCGCTGGTTACATCATTTACAAGAGCATGAATGCGCTCCATCATAGCGTTAAAGTGGTTTGCTGCCTGAGCTATCTCATCATTACCATGGGTTTTTGCGCGGAGCCGTAAATCAGCGTTTTCAGAGATTGATCCTATTGTTTCGCTCAGCGATAACAGAGGGTTGTGAATAGAACGATAAATAACAAAGGCAATAAACAACAAGATAATTATTAAAATAGTTATCGAAGCTGTCATTGCGATAGTGACTTGGGAAAAGTCTTTATCTGCCGCATTTTTAAATTTGTTGGCTTCATTGATCTGTAAATTAATCAGACCTTGATAACTTTCACTGAGAGGGTCAAACACGTCGTAAAGTTCTTTTACAAACACCTCATTAGGGATCGCTTTTAGCTGGTTACTGTTAACTTGGTTTAAAAACCTGCTAAGTTCACTTTCGACTACAGAGAGATTCTTTTCAACAATATTAACTAAGCGTTGTTCTTCGGAAGTGAGTTTTGTTGCTAAATAGCTTTTCCATTTATTGTCAGCAACATTCTTTGCGTTTTCAACTGCGGCTAGAAAGTCAGCTTTGGAGATTTGATCAGCGCGGTATTTATGAAATAAATCAACAATGTTAACAGCGTAATTGTCCGATACTGTTTTTATTTGCTCTAACGGGAGTACTCTGTCTCTATACAAACTATCAATTCCTTTGACCATATTAGACATCATCGACATCGTGAAAATAGATGTGATCACAAAAACAGCAACTGGTAACAAAGCTAAGACAGCTAATCTCGTACGAACAGTGTAGTTATTTAACATGAGCGAGCAAACTTTTGTAGGGACTTATTATTAAAACTAATAGAGAAATGGTTTTAAGCAAGTTTTTGCAATTGTTTGATGGGTTTTTCTTTTGATAGACCTCATTTAGTTAGTAAAGTCACCATATGCAGCCTTTATATTGTAGGCAACAAAGCCAATTTTCACGTTGGCTTTGTTTTGTTCCTATTTTTACATTAATGGCCGCGATTGGGTATTTGCCTTGGTATCTGTCTTTGTGTATTGCGGCGCATTTGTTGACGCTGCATACCTTGCTGACGTGCTCTGTTCGCGCGATTTAATTGCTGCATACGATTTTGCTGCCTGTTTTGCATATGCTGACGCTGCTGTAATGCTTGTTTCGCTTTACTTTTATCTATGCTTTGCAATTTATTTTGCACTTGCTGGCGGTCAATGTTTTGTGCCCGATCTTTGATTTGTTGCTGTTTATCAGAAGGTAATGTTTGCCATTTTCCCTCAACACGCTGTTGCCATTTATCGGCATCATGCTTGAGCACGTTTCCATTTTTATCTGCAAACACGTTGTTTGCCTTATCGCGTTGGCTGATGGCAGTTTTTAAATCGCGTTTCACTTGCTGCTTTGAAGCTAAACGAGATTTACTTTTATCGCGTTTATAAATGTTATGTCTTGGCTGTTTATTAAGATGACCAGGTTTATGGCCGACATTAATCTTGTTACCAATATTGATGTTGCCATTATTAATAATAATAGGGCCGCGGTAACCACCGCCATACCAGCCATTACAGCAATGATAAGGTCGGTAATTTGTTGGCCAGCCGACATGCCAATTCATACCTAGATTCAAAAAGCCATTGCTCCAGCTCAAGCCAAACGACCAACCTGTCCAGTTGTTATAGCCAATATTAAAACCCCAAGTCGGTGGGCGAGGGTAGTAGTAGCCACCGCCCCAGTATGGCGGGTAATACCAACCCGTTCCATAAACTGGCACACCATAATAAGGGTATGACCACATGTAACCTGGGTAATAACCAACATACACCACCTCAGGAGTTGACTCGTATATCTCGACGTAAGTGACGTTGTAAACGGGTGAGCTTGGAGGAATTTTTGCAATATCGTCTTTGGGAATGCTATCAGCAACAAGCCATGGTCCTTGGGCGGAGTTTGCTTTAAACCACACCGCATTATCGACTGCATAATATTTGCCTTTAATTTGCAGCACTTGTGCATCGGTATTAATAGCATAAGAAACTTGGGTGCCCGGGATACGTTCAAACTTAGGTTTGCCATCATAGTACACAGTTAAACTGGTATCTTTACGGCTGATAGCCGCTGTTTGCGGCACTTTTGCATCTAGTACAGCTTCGTCAGCTTCTTCTGTGCCGGCAACTGAAACTCTTAGACCAGCTAAATCTGATTCAGGTGGAATATTGGCAAAGCTTTCGGGTAGTTCGTCGCCGCGTATAAATGTCCACGGGCCTGTTTGTTGTTTTGCGCGATACCAACGCCCAGATAACAAGACATACATGTTATTCGTTTGCATTTCACGTAGCCAAGGGGTTTCAGTGTTAAACACATACATGAGCTCGCCACCGGTTAAGCTTTTCCATTTAGCTGCGCCATCAGTTGCAATAAGTTCGGTGGGTTTAGTGGCTACAACAATGGCTGGTGGCGCACTAAGACCTGAACTTTCAGTATCTTTAGGGAGCATTTTTACAAGTTCGGTAGGTGGCGTTTGAGTGAATTCATAAGGTCCTTTGGCTTGTTTTGCCTGATACCAAAATTGCCCATCGGTGAGATAACAAAGTTTACTTTTGCTATCTTTAATCACTGTCATGGCGGTGTTTAAAGCACGCTCATATTGGCTGTTTTCAACTTTACTAAACTTAGGTTCACCATCAAAACTCAGCAGTACCGACAGTTGCTCTTTGAATATAATCGTTGGAGGGTCGGTTTTTAATTGCGTTAAACTCTGCTCTGCTGCTTCTGCACTTTCAAGGCTGGCGGTGAGTTGCGAAAGCGAGGTTTCGAATTGGCTGGCTTTTATTGCTTCATTAACGACAGCAGTAAATTTTTGTTCTCCAGCATCTTTTGATTCAGGCCAGCGTACATCGGTGACTGTCATATTGCGAACGGTGACGGTATCGTTTTCGCGGTCAGTATCTAATTTAGCTCTAAACCAAAACACGCCGAACACAGCATCATTGCCTGAAAGCGAAAAAGACATTGCTGCACGGGCTGTTAAAGTATTACCGTTTAGTTTCTCGGGTTGTGGCTGGTAAACAATGAGTGTGCCTTGGTTTTTTTTTACTTGTTGAGGCCACTCAATAGCTTTGCTAAAAAATGAACATAAACATAAAGAAGAGAGTATTAATACCCTGAAGGCAGTGATAAAAGGTAGGAAGAGTTTCATGGTCAATCCTTGGCTAACGTAACTCTTTAAAGTATAGCCAATGGCACCGAAAACGCTTGAAAACAGCGCCTATTTTTAAAGTGTTAGCTTAGGCGCCTTGAGTTAAAAATTGCGAGCCCGCATTTAAGCCCATTTCATAGCCTGCACTGAGTTTTTCAAATGATTTCGTTGTTCGACCAACAGCAAAGTCGGGTGGTGGTGCAATAATATTAATTTTACAATCGCTTGGTGGGTTGGCAATAAAATCAATACTTTGATTGTAATTTTCTGCACGTCTTAAGGTGGCTTCTGCTAATGCCGGGGTGTTCTTATAAAGACGTTTAACAAACCACGGCGCTTTTGAAGGCTTTTTCTTATAGCCAAGAGGCTGAGATAAAATCACGGTGATTTCTTTATTGCCCATTTCGTATGCTTTACGAATTGGAATCGAATCTGCCACGCCGCCATCAGTGAGTTGTAAATTATCGATAACGGGAAATTCTCGATAAGCAATGGGTAGTGCGCATGAGGCTTTTAATTGCTCTTCAAGAAGTGTTGTACTTGCTTTTAAATACTCAGCCTGACCAGTTTTTATATTGGTTGTGACAATATAAAACTCACTGGCTTGTTTTTCGAAAGTGTCGAGATCAAGGCGAATATCACGCATGGTTTCTTGCCACAGCCAGTCTAAATCAAATAGGTGGCCACCTCTAATAAATCGAACAAAGTCGATGAACTCAGGTCTGCAAGAGTAATCGGTGATCACCGCATGGTTACGTTTGTATTGTGCGCACAAATAAGCGGCAATGTTAGTGGCTCCGGCAGAAACACCATAGCATTGAGTAAAAGGTTGGTAATTAGCTTGAATAAAAGAATCCAGTACGCCAGTGGCAAAAATACCACGCATTGCGCCACCTTCTACAACGAGAGCCCTGTTATTGTTCATTTTCGCAACCTTGCTTGTAACCGTGAATGCTTCTAACCATAACAAACACGGTTACAAAACGAAATAGAGTTTTGACTCTAAGTGAAGTTTGACGCTAGCTGAGTTATATCGCCTCTACCCAAAGTACACCGACTTGTTTATCGGTGACTTTTACTGTGCTACCCGCCGCAATGGGAAAGTGACTTTTTAATTGCCATGTAATCCCCGAATACTGATGCGTGGTTAAACCTTTATCATCAACATCAGCGTTAACGACAAAGGTAAGTTCAGCAAAATCGCTATGTATTGGTGTTGTATCGGTTTTATCTTGCATGCGTTTGAGTGGTTTCCAAAGCACGAGTGCAAAACCAAGAGTAAATACAATATTGCTCCAAAGCGCGGTGGTGTAACTTGTATCAAGTAGGCCTATATTCATTAGTAAGCCACTGGCAAATAAAGATAAGCCTAAAAACAGTAATACATAAGTACTCATACCTAGTACAGCAACTTCAACAATGAGCGAGATAACACCTATAATCATCAGTGCTTCGGCTAAATGGGTATCTAAAAATGCCATTAGCTCACCTAACTTTGTTGCTTTTTATTCAAAGAGTTAATAATAGACATGCCTTGAGCTACAAGCGAGCTTGCATCTGTGCCACTCTCTGGCAGTAATACTACAGATGACTCACGGGCAATGGCCTCTTTAGCAGCAATAGCTTTAGTAGCAAGGTCAAGTTGAATTGCTTTTTGGCCTTGCTCTGTATCGGCGGCTTCACCTACTTTACGTAGTGCATCTGCTTGTGCTTCAGCAACGGCGATAATCGCTTTTGCTTCACCTTCAGCGCGTAAAATTTGCTCGGCTTTTTCAGCTTCTGCTGCAAGGACTTGGGCTTGCTTTTTACCTTCTGCCACATTGATAGCAGACTGACGATCACCTTCTGATTCTAAAATTTGTGCACGTTTTACACGTTCTGCTTTCATTTGTGCTTCCATCGCTTCCATGACAGAGTTAGGTGGCACAATATCTTTAATCTCGTAACGTAAAACCTGAATACCCCAAGGCTCAGAAGCTTGGTTAATCGCGGTAACTATGTTGGTGTTTAACATGTCGCGCTCTTCAAAGGTTTTATCTAGCTCCATTTTGCCAAGCTCAGAGCGCATTGTTGTTTGTGATAGTTGAGTAACCGCAAACACATAGTCATCAACACCATACGTAGCTTTATACGGGTCAAGCACACGGAAATACAGCACACCATCGACGATGAGCGAGATATTATCTTTCGTGATCGCAGACTGCGAAGGTACATCTTGCGCTTGTTCTTTTAAACTGCGATCAGCGGCTATACGGTCAATAAATGGCACAATAAAGTTTAAGCCGGCTTCTTTAGTTGAATGGTATTTACCAAAACGTTCGATTAACCAAGCACGATTTTGCGGCACAAATTTAACGCTGCTTTTTAGTAGCACTAAAACAAAAATTAGAAGAAAGACTTCTACATTTAACAACAGGTCTAAAATGCTAGAAATGGGATCCATGTACTTTCCTTAATACAATTAATATTATTTTTCACTGCTCAGATTACCACCACAAAGCAACCTGCGCCAATGATTTATAAGGCTAAATTAGCGAGTAATAGTAACAGCATATGTCACTACATTCAGAAAGCTATACATCAGATAGGTTAATTTTATGCAGTTTATAGTCATTAACTACATTGGTACTTTGCTCGCATATCTGCCACAACTTTAATTAAGAATTGCTCAAGAGCATTTAGGTCAATATCGCTGAGTTTATTAATGTAAAGGCATGATTTAGCGTGTTTTGTTTTGCCTAGCGTTAAAAGTTCATCGCTGTAAGTGCTAAACCCTTGCATTACATATAGGGTTAAATTGCTTTTTCGCGGCGAAATGCCAGTCATCAACCAGTTGTATTCCCCTTTTGAGTTGCGATAACTGTAGTTACCAAAACCAATGATTGAGTCGCCCCACATGACGGGAGTTTGTTTGGTTACTTTACAAAATAGTTCCAGTAACACCTTTGCATCTGCCTTTCTGGTTGGGTGTTCAATACGGCTAATAAATGTATCTACATTGGCATCATTGGGTTGTGTTTTTAATTCGCTCATTAAATTTTTGTCCTAAAAACTAACAATTAGCATGGTGAGGCAAAGTTCGTTTTATAAGGTACATTTTTTGGTCAGCTTGTGCGACAATTTCATTGGCCGATTTTTGAGTTCCAAAAAACATAGTAACCCCAACACTCGCAGAGCCGAAGTAATTGACATTTTGGTATATAAATTGGGTTTCAATTGCTGATTGTAGTTTATCGGCAACACGATGAGCGTTTTTTTTGGCGGCTTGTTCATCACGGCCAAGCCTTTCAAGCATGATTACGAATTCATCCCCGCCGATGCGCGCTAAACAGTCTTTGTCGCGAACGACTGCTTTCATCCTGTTAGCAACTTCTATAAGGTATGCATCTCCAATGAGATGACCATATTGGTCGTTTAACTCTTTAAACTTGTTAAGATCGATAAAGATGACAGCACCATAGTTTAGGTCTTGTTTACTAACTTGTAACGCAAGTGATAGGCGAGAATAAAAATATCGGCGGTTTAAGAGTTTTGTTAAAGGATCTGTAGATGCATCATAGAGGAGCTGTTTTTCAAGTTGTTTTCGTTCAGTAATATCTGTCGAAATACCTAAAATCCCAATAACCTTATTTGGCTCTGTGTCACAAAAAATTGGAGTTTTTACTTCCCAAAAAATATATTTGTTTCCATCAGGGAAATTTAACTCCACTTCTTCTCGGGTGCGCTCTCCTTTGATCACACGCGAATCGATTTTAGCTAGTTTCTTAACATCATTAAGCGCAAAGAAATCTTTATCGCTTTTGAATTGAAGTTCCTGTTCTGTGCACGCCAGTAGACTGAGTGTAAGTTTATTAGCATATACATAATGGGATAGTTCGTTTTTTATATAAACGTATGCAGGTACGTTATCAAGTGCAAACTTTAATTCAGCAATATGGACAGGCAGTTTAGTGTTAGTAAGTTCGGCCACAATATGTCCTTATATGACAAGCCATAAATTGATAGTGAATGAAAAAATGCTATTAAACAAGACTGACCACAGTGTTAATCTCACAACTAATAATTTAGGTATAGTTTTGAAAAATAAATAGAAAGTTATTAGTTAAGATGGTTGATGAACTTTGTTATTACTTTTGAGTGATGTGCTCTTCATGCTAAAAACATCCTTGTTTTTAGTCATCACTTTTGGCTTTTAAGCTTTGTTGAGAATGGCAAGGTGTTTTGTATGATGCGCGCTAAATAAGCGACAAAAAATATAACCTGTTACAAACATTGATAAGCTATAGGTTGCACCTGGAATTGCCATGGCGGCATTATTGATTAAGGTACTTGCAATTAAAATGGCAAGGGTGCCATTTTGTAGCCCAACTTCAACCGCAATGCTCATTTGTTGCTTGTGATCTAAGCCCGATATTTTTGCAAAAAACAGCCCTAGTAACAGCGTGCTGAGGTTTAATGTCAGCGTTGCAATGCCACTAGTCGCAAAAAAGCTCAGCATTTGGTCAGCATTTTTATGAATAATGCTGAGCACTATCACAATTAAGAATACACTCGAAAAACGACGAATAAAGGGTTCTATTTTCAAGCTCAAATGGGGTTTAAAGTGATTAAATACCATTCCTAAGCAAACAGGAAGTACCGTTACCATTAGCATTTGCACTATGGTTTTAATCACTGGCAAAGCGAATTCGTGACCCGGCACACTCAATGTTTGCATGGCAAAATGCATAATTAGTGGCAAGGTAAACGGTGAGATAAATGTAGCTAGCGTTGTTAGACTTATTGATAGCGCAACATCCCCTTTGAATAAATAGGTATAGAGATTTGAAGTCACACCACCCGGGCAGCAAGCCACTAAGATCAGGCCTATAGCGAGCTCAGGGGTTAGGGTAAAACTCATTGCTATTAAAAACGCAACGCTTGGCAATAACAGTAGTTGGCAGCTTAAGCCTATTGAAAGTGCTTTGGGGCTAATAAATAACGCCCCAAAGTCTTGCTTTTTAAGCCCTAACCCCATGCCAAACATGATGATAAATAGTGCTAAAGGCAGCACTATTTTAGTCATGATATCAATTTGCATGGTGTATCCTTATTGATCGTAACCCGGGCTTTTATTGTCGAGTAAGCGCAGCAGGGCAGGCCAAGCAATTGCGCCACCCAATCCCTTTGTAGCAACTTCAGTTTGCCCTTTGATACCCTCAATAATCGCGCTAGGTACTTGTACGAGGTGCTCGGTATTTTGTGAAGTACGAGTTTGTACAGCGCATGCCGCTTCAAAAACATACATAAACAAAAATGCATCAGCGACCGTTTTACCCACAGTTAATAGGCCATGATTGCGCAGCATTAGAAAGTTGTTCGTGCCGAGGTCATTCACTAAACGGTCTTGCTCTGCAGGATTAAGAGCAATGCCTTCGTAGTCGTGATAACCCAGACCCGAGTGCACAACAACAGCTTGTTGAGAGATAGGCAATAAGCCGTCTTTGTTGGCAGACACAGCCGTGCCATTGAGTGAGTGGGTGTGAATAACGCAATGGGCATCATCACGCGCCATATGAATACAGCTATGAATATTAAACCCCGCAGGATTAACTGGGTATTCGCTGTCATGCAGCTTATTACATTGTTGATCTACTTTGATAAGACTTGATGCCGTAATTTCGTGAAACATCATGCCATATGGGTTTATCAAAAATTCGTTGTCTGTGCCGGGAACGCGCATTGAAATATGGGTAAAAATTAAATCATCCCAGCCATATAAAGCAACTAGGCGATACGCGGCTGCAAGCTCAACACGGGCTTGCCATTCTTGCTCTGATACTGTGTGTTTTATGGTCATGGTGTTTTCCTAAAATGGTACTTTGCGAACAATAATGTCTTTAAACATCACCCAATCACCAATAAAGCTATAAAAAGGGTGTGTAAAAGTAGCGGGGCGATTTTTTTCAAAAAAGAAATGACCAACCCAAGCAAAGCCATAGCCCACAACAGGGCATAAAATTAACCAGCTATATTGCTGCTGATAAATAGCGGCAAACAAAATAGCTAAAACAATCCAACTGCCAATGAAATGTAAGCGTCGACAGACTTTATTTTTGTGTTCTTGTAAGTAATAGGGGTAAAACTCTTTAAAGTTCGCGAACTCGCGTTTACTTGCTACAGTGCCCATATTGTTGTCTCCGTTGTTAATTACAGGTTAACAATAGGCTTTTATTCTTTTATTTACTTGATAGTATAGGTCATTAAATTGTTTATTTGGGACACGCATGAGAACCTTATCAAGCTGGTGGCTTCGTGCTATGGCTGAGTCGTTTAAGTGGCAGGGCTTACCAATTAATGAGTTGTTTGCAGCGGCAAATATTCCTTTAGCAGAGTTAAGTAGCCAAACAGCCCGTTATCCACAAGCCAGTGTCAGTATGCTGTGGAAGCAGGCGCAAGCCATGTTACCAAACACGCATTTAGGTCTTTATGTTGGCAGTAACATGAATGTACGCGCTATTCCGGTGGTAGGCATGGCGATTATTCAGTCAACACAGTTATTGAGTGCTTTTCGGCTGATATTGCGTTATCAAAAATTGATGGGCGATACACATAATGTGTCTTTGATCGATCACGGTAGTGAGTATGAACTTCGTTTTAACTTTAGTGATGGTGAGCGGGATATGTCACTGCTAAGCTACGAAGCGCCCATGGCGTTTTGTGTAAAAATAGCGCGCACTGTAAAGGGAAAAGATTGGCACCCAACGCGCATTTGCTTGCAGCGTAAAGAGCCTCACAGTGAGATTAATGCGCACTTTAATTGCAAAATTGAATACGGCGCTACGACCCATAGCCTATTTTTTAGCGAAAATACCGATAGTGAACCTGTGTTATCAAGCCAGATGAAACTGGTGACACAAACGAATGTGACGCAGGTACTGAGAATTTTACTTGAAGAGCATTTAATTCAAGGCCAAATTACCAGTAAAGCAATGGCAAAAGCACTTAATATGAGTGAAAAAACACTGCAGCGCCGTCTTGCAAAAGAGGGCACAAATTTTAGTAAAGAATTGGCAAGTTTAAGACAGCAAAAAAGTGTGTCATTGTTAAACGAAACAGATCTCTCAGTCACAGAAATAGCCTTTTTATGTGGCTACTCTGAAATTAGCGCATTTCATCATGCATTTCATCGCTGGTATGGCATGTCGCCTAAAGTGTACAGGCAAAAAAGTTAATGCCATAAGTCGAGTGCATTGTTGCACTCGACATGGTTTTTAAAACTAATTAGAAGCTATAACTAATGCTTGCAGAAATACTACGACCAGAACTTTCGAGCCCTTCTAAACTATCTGAAGCTGAATGATTGGCAAGACTGCCATGCTGATAATAAGTTTTGTCGAACAAGTTACGAATAGCTAAGTTTAGATTAGCTTGACCAAAGCTTGCTCGTGCTAACCAATCAACCGTACCATAGCCCGGTGTTTCGTAATTGCCTTCGTTCACTTTGGTCATTTTTTTAGCAAAGTTAACGATTAAATCACTACCAAATGTGTCACCTTGGAAGCTCACACCCAAGTTACCTGATAGAGGGTTGATTGAGCTGATGTATTCATCGGTTTCGTCATTTTTACCGTCTTGATAACTGGCATTTAAAAACACAGAAATAGCATCTGTTGCATAGTAAGTTGTAGAAAACTCTGCACCTTTGATGGTTACTGAGTCAATGTTCTGATACTGATATTTATCGTGAATATATCCAAATGAGCCATCGTCATTAAATACGGTTTCACGATCTATTAATTCGGTTGCTAAAAAGTCATCAAACTTATTGTGGAATACCGCTGCTGTAACCGTAAAATCGCCTATGTGGCCACGTAAACCAAGCTCGAAAGTATCGCTTTTCTCTGGATCTAAATCATCTGCAGGTAATACTTCATAAATGTATTCAGCGGTAGGTTGGTTATAGTGCTCAATGTAAGCTAGGTCATAAGCAGGTACTTTAAAACCTTGCCCGTATTGCGCATAAGCGCTCAACATATCATTGATATAATATAAGCCACCTAAATTAAATGAGACGTTGCTTTCATCAATTTTAGCGTATTCTTCACCATCTGTTTTTAAAGCGCCGTTTGGATCCATACTGTAATAATCAAAACGAACACCTGGCGTTACAACCAGCTTGTCGTTAAGTAATGAGATTTCGTCATTGATGAATAAACCAGCACGAAGAGTATCATTTTCAGGGAACTTATTGGTGGTATCGTCTTTGGTTGTTTCGCCTTCAACTTCACGATATTCATGCACAGTACGTAAGCTTTCGGTTGTTTCAACATCAACGCCATAACCAAGAGTATGTTGTTTGTTTAAGCTTTTACTTGCATGGGAGATCAGGCCGTAGGTTGTTTGCTCGTAAGTGCCTGTTTTCCACATGTCACGCATTTCTACAGTACCAAACATTGGCGCATTGATGTCTAATAACGCATACTCTTGGTCATCTTGGCGGTTATTAGTGTAGTAAAGGTTAAACTGAGCGCTATCCCATAAACGATTGCCTGAGTTATTGTTGTAACTAAAACGATATGAGTCGCTATCTTTTTCTGTTTGCGTGTTTTCGGTGGCAATATTGTAGCCATATTGCGCTAAGCCACGGAAATAGGTAAGAAGACCATCAGCACTGTCGCCGTTGACATCTTGGCGCCACAGATCAGCAGAGAAGTTAATGTAATCTTTATCGTTTATGTTGTATTTAAGTTTGTAAAGAAGGCTTTGTGAATCAATTTCGAATGGCGCATTGCTGTCGTGTTTATTCTGCTCTTCCTCGCCATCACGCGCTGTTACACTCAATAGGTGATCAAAGTTACCATGTTGGGCATACAGTGTTGCACCTAAACTGGTTTGATCATCTAAGTCGCTGTAACCTAATTTCACACGGCCGCCAAACTGCTCACCGTCTTGTAAATAGTCGCTTGCATCTTTAGTTGTAAACACCACGATTCCGCCCAGTGCATCTGAGCCATAAAGCGAAGATGCAGCACCCTTTGCTACTTCTACCTGCTTTAAAGTATCGGTATCAATAAAGCCACGACCCACTATATCGTTCAAGCCGTTTGCACCGTAGCCTTCGTTCATTCGCATGCCGTCTTTAATCATCAGAATACGATCAGAACCCATACCTCGTACTTGAATGTTTTGTGCACCGCCAACACGGCCAGTTACCTGAATACTTGGGTCATATAAGAATAATTGACTCATATCAGTGACAACTTGTTTTTCAATATCGTCACTTGTGATTACAGAAATACTCGCAGCAACATCTTTTAATGGTTTTTCAGTACGCGAGCCACTAACAACAATTACTTCTAAATCGTCAGCTTTGATTGATTCATCAGCAATGGTAGGTGTTGCAGAAGCTGCAAGAGTCGCAGCGATTAAAATGCGTAAAGAATGTGTTTTAGCTAGGCGCATTATTGGTTTCCTTAGGAGATTTATATTATTTATGTACAGAGAACTGTTTAATTTTTGCCAGAATAATACGCTTATTTTTACAAAGATCAATATAAATGCAAATTGTTCCTATTTGCATTATTGTAATGGTGTGTGTTTTCACGTACATTTGAGCCCGTCAAATTTACTGGGGCAATAATGTGAATATCCAAATAATCGAACAACTTATGGCTGATGTGTCAGCTCTTCTAATGGCACCTGTGATTTTAGTGATTGCAGTGCTCTTTGTTTATGCGTTTTTCGCAGCAGGGAGGTTTGTATCTGAATATCTAATCAGAAGAAAAAATCAGCTTGCTTATCAGCGAGATATCGATACTAAAACGGCCACGAATTACAGAGGCTTTTATGTCCATAATTACTATGTAGCGAATCCAACTGCATCTGAGGATGAGCTTGAAGTGTTTGCGTTAAAACAACTAGAAGTACTTAGAGTTGTTACCCGTATTGCACCTATGCTTGGACTAATTGCGACGATGATCCCAATGGGACCTGCATTAAAAGCCCTTGCCGATGGCAACATTCAGGGGATCAGCGAAAATTTAATCATTGCCTTTGCAGCGGTTATTTGGGGCTTGGTTATTTCGACCCTAACGTTTTGGCCAGCTTCGGTTAAAAAACGTTGGTGCGCTCAAGAACTTATCAATATTCGTAAATTAAGAGGGCAATAACATGCGCTTTTTAGACGAAGATGAAGAGTTAAACCCAATTGTCAGTGCCGTTAATCTGGTTGATGTATTTCTGGTGATTATTGCTGCACTTCTTATTGCAATTGCACAAAACCCACTCAGCCCTTTTACTGCAGAAAACGTGACTGTTGTTAAAAATGCCGGTGAGCCAAATATGGAAGTAATTGTTAAAGAAGGCAAAGAAATTAAACAATATAAATCTAACGGTGAAATTGGTTCTGGGGAGGGCATGCGCGCTGGTGTGGCTTATAAAATGGCTGACGGTAGCTTTGTATATGTACCCGAAAGTGATGGCTCAGCAACGAGCAAACAAGAGAATACACAATGATAAGAATAATAACGTTTGCGCTGCTTTTGTTCAGTGCACTGACTTCACATGCCGCACAAAAGCCTGAAGTACTTATAATGATGTCGGGTCATGTGGCTAAATCGAAAGGGGCATTGCTAACAAGCCTTGCTGAAGATCAACCGTTCACCTTTACTAATTTTAGTACTAAAGGCAAAACAGACGAAGAGATTAAACAAGCTTGGCAAAATGCCGAGCTGATTTTGTTGGATGGTATCAACCCTGCGCTTTCAAAATATATGTTTGCTAAGTATCAGCCATATTTAACTGAGTACCCTAATGTGCCAGTTATCTCACTCGGTGATATGGATAACTCAGCAATGAATAGCGGTTTATCTGAGCAGCAACATACTGACCTTGGCGGTTATTACAATAATGCTGGGCGCGATAATTACCGTAATATGATGCTTTATATTGCAAATGCCATTTTTAAACTCTCAGATGTGCCAGCAGAGCCAGTTAAAGTCATTCCAAACGTTGGTTTATATCACCCTGAGTTTGACGGCCATGTTAGTGCTGATGAAACGCAGTTTTTTAATTGGTTAGAGGCTAAGCCAACTCAACCAGTTATAGCGATAGCGATTCATCGTTCAGTCATTGATTATGAACAGCAACAAATAGTTGATGCATTAATTACTGGTCTTCAGAACAAAGGTGCGAAAGCATTGGCGTTTTTCTTTGAAGGCAATGACGAAGCATTAACCTACCCAGAGTTACTGAGTGATGAAACTGGCTCACGGGTAGATTTAATCATTAACTATCGCTCATTGCACTATGTTGAGAAACGCCGCGCAGAGTTTATGCAAATTGGTGTGCCTGTTATTCATGCACTTAACTATACCGAAGGCGATGAACAGGCTTTTAAAGAAGATCATGCGGGTGTATCACCAGCACTCACTCCGTTCTTTCTTGTAATGCCAGAAGATACGGGTAGCACCGACCCAATTATTATTGCTGCCAATGAAAAGGGCAGTAAGGTGGCAATGCAAGCGCAACTTAATGCGTTGGTTGAGCGTGCATTTAACCATGCCAATTTAGCGCACATTAAAAACACAAATAAAAAAGTCGCCACTTTTATATGGAACTACCCGCCGGGTGAAAAGAATATTGGTGCTGCATTTTTAGATGTACCGAGTTCGATTGCTAACATCGCAAAAGCGATGCTCGAGAAGGGTTACCAAGTAAAACAAACGGATACAGCCACGTTAGTTGAGCAAGCGGGTAAATTGCTTCGTCCTTATTATCGTGGTGAAGATGCTGAGGCTTTGGTAAAACTCGGACTCGCAGATTATTTACCGCTAAGTATCTATCAAACTTGGTTTGATAGCCTGCCTCAGCATGTCACTCAGCCAATTATTGATAAATATGGTCAACCAAGTGAAAGTGCTATGTTGCGTATGCACAATGGCGAAATGATGTTTGTCATTCCGCGCATGGAACTGGGTAACATGATTGTACTTCCTCAAGGTGTACGTGGTGAAACGGCAAAGCAGCATGCTGCCCAGTATCACAGTACTAAATCGGTCATCAATCATAGTTATTTAGCTATTTATCTATACGCACGTGATGTTTTTAATGCTGATGCGGTGGTGCATTTAGGTACTCATGGTTCACAAGAGTGGCTAAGTGGTAAAGAGCGTGGCTTATCGGTCTATGATGCGCCAAACTTAGCGATAGGCAATATTCCTGTTTTCTATCCGTACATTATTGATAATGTCGGTGAAGCGATGCAGGCCAAGCGTCGTGGTCGTGCCACCATGATCAGTCACTTAACCCCAGGCTTTGCAAAAGCAGGGCTATACACTGAGGTGGCAAAATTAAACGAACTGATCACCAACTATTTAATGTTGGATGAAGGGCAAACAAAATCAAATACGCAGCAAGAAATAATTAAGCTTGCTAAGCAATTGAATATGTTAAAAGACCTTGATCTTGATGAAGCTACTTTAGCTGCTCAATTTGCTGAAAAGATTACTGTCTTACAAGATCACTTGAACACACTGGCACAGATGAGCCAGCCGCTAGGAGTTCATATTTTTGGTGAGCTACCAATCAATGCCCATCTTTACAGTACTATTTTGCAAATGCTTGGTGATGATTTCACTAAACGAGCAGGAGAATTTGAGCGAGAAATTAGTATTGCTATTGGCGAGTCTGAACGTGAGGACGAGCGCAAGGTTGTAAAGTTAGAGGCATTAGAAGGATTTCAGTTACTAGCGCGAGTGCTGGGTGAAAATAGTAACTTAGCCATTCCTGAGTCGTTACAAAGCGATATCGCGACAGCAAAAGAGTACTGGCAAAACTTTCACAAAAGTGAAGAAATCACCGGCTTGCTAAATGGTTTGAATGGTCAGTATATACCAGTAAGCCACGGTAATGACCCTATCCGTAATCCGGCGGCTGTACCAACAGGTCGAAACTTAATTGGCTTTAACCCAGCGAAAGTACCTTCAAAAGAAGCTTATCAGGCTGGGGTTAAGATGCTTGAACAAACTGTACAGCAGTATCAAGCAGAACATGGCCGCTACCCACAGAAGCTTGCTTTTTCACTTTGGTCACTTGAAACAATGCGTCATCAAGGTGCGTTAGAAGCACAAATTCTCCATGCAATGGGGATAAAGCCGAAATGGAATAATCAGGGCAACATTGTTGGCACAGAAGTGATCCCATACTCAGAGCTTGGCAGGCCACGTATTGATGTAGTGGTTTCTGCGACAGGCTTGTATCGTGATGCATTTCCTAATGTCATGCTATGGATTGCCGAGGCAATAGATAAAGTGGCAAAGATGAAAGAAGACAATAACTTTGTTTATCGTCACTCAATGACCCTCAAGCAAACATTATTAGACGAAGGTAAAAGTGAAGAAGATGCAGATTACTTATCTTCTGTGCGTATTTTCTCTAATGAAAGTGGTGCATACGGTACTGGGCTTGCGGGGGGAGCGCTTGACTCTGATAGCTGGGAAAATGACAGTAAGCTGGCTAATTTGTATTTAGATCGAATGGGCTTTGGTTTTGGTAAAGATGAGGCCCGCTGGAGCGAAAATTTATCAGAAACAGGACTATATAAAAAGGTGTTGTCGGGCACAGATGGGGTGGTGTTTTCTCGTTCAAGTAACCTTTATGCACTCATGACGAATGATGATCCGTTCCAATACTTTGGTGGCATCGGCCTAGCGGTTCGTAATATTGATGGTAAAACACCACAAATGTATGTCTCTAATTTACGCCGTAAGGGGCAGGAGAAAATTCAAACTTTAGATCAGTTTATCAGTAACGAGATGCGCAGTCGTTATTTCCACCCTCGTTGGATCAAAGCGATGCAAGACTCAGGTTATGCTGGGGCTACCGCTATTTTAGACCGTATGAATAACATGTGGGGCTGGGAAGTTATGACCCCCGACGCGGTAAGAGATGATCAATGGCAAGAATTCTTTGCAGTGTATGTTGATGATAAATACGATATGCAAATGCGCGAATTCTTTGAGCAACATAACGCTGAAGCATTAGCACAAATCATTGAGCGAATGTTAGAGGCTGTTCGCAAAGGTTATTGGCAAGCTGATGCCGAGACACTGAAAAAAATGCTTGAAACCTACACTGAAATTGCTAATCAACATGATGTAGTTACAGACAATGAAACATTTACTGAGTTCGTAAAAGAGCAAAATACTGGCTTTGGTCTTGCACCTTTAGTTCCTGGACAAGCTGCACCAGAACTTGCCAACAGTGTAAGTTCTGCTAGCCAGCAAGTGAGTGGCCAAAAACTCGAACAGGTTGAACAAGGTAAACAGACAGAATCTGACTATACATTATGGTGGCTATTAGGCGGGATTTTCTTTACTGGAATGATTAGCCCCTTTATAAGAGTGAAACAATAGCATTACCTTACAAAAGGCGGTCGAGGCTAGGTTTTTGGCCGCCTTTCATAACTTTTTAGTGCGTTTAGCCGCGTCACGTATTACAATTGCGACTTTATATCATTTCTATCTCCAGCGAATAGGTTTTCCACTTCTTCATGACAGATATTACAACACACCAAGCTTCTAGACGCCGCTTGTTAATTGCTTTAGCCATAACGTGCTCGTTTATGGTTATTCAGATCATTGGTGCCTATTATTCTAATTCGCTTGCTGTACTTGCTGATGCTGGGCATTTGTTTGTTCATAACAGTTCTTTATTTATTGCACTTATTGCTTCAAGCATGGCGATTTACTTTGCAAAAAACTTTAACGATGGTTACCAACGAGCTGAACTGACCGGTGGCTTGATCAATGGTGTTTTGTACTTGAGCATTAGCTTAATTATTCTTTACGAAGGTGGAGAACGTTATTTCCATCACAGTGATGGGCATGAACTACAAATCAATAGCTATTTGATGTCAGTTATATCTGCTATTGGATTTTTGTTTCATGGCGCAGCTGCATGGGTTTTGTATAAAGGGCGTAAGGCAAGTATTAATGTATATGCGGTATTTCTCCATTCGTTCTTTGACTTAATTTCGACAGTTTCTACTTTCTTTGCTGGAATTTTAATCTACTTAACCGGGTGGGCAGAAATCGATATTATTTCGAGTATGCTCATAGCGATCTTTGTATTGTTCACTGGGGTTAAAGTGATTATTCGCTGTATTAAAGGGTTACTGGAAAACCGTAGTAAGCTTCCTGATGTAGCAGCTATTGAGCAAAGTATTGCATCAATAGAACACGTTCAAAATGTGCATAATGTAACGGTAATGCGCCAAGACAAAGATATTGTTGTGGGAGCACATGTGGTGTTAAAGCAGCATTGTACCGTGGAAAAGCATGATGAGGCGTGTCGACTCAAAGTAGAACAGCTATTGCTTTCACGCTTTAAAGTAAACAAAAGTGTTTTACAAATCGAAAGTCATGAATGCCATTATGTTAATTAAAGTGGCAAAATGTTTAATTTTCTTTTAATTTAAAGGTATCGCTAGGGTGTTAGGATGCCTTTTTTGCTTCAAAATAAGCCATTTTATATTAACTTTTTAGCTGCGCTGTTGCTTGGTTGCATTGCAGGTCTAGTTAATTTATTGCCAGTATTTTTTTTGGATAGCTCTGAGTTTCTGCTAGGGCAATTTTTTGTCATTTTAAGCCTGCTTTTACTCGGTTGGCGCTATGCAATTATCACCTTTATCATTAGTACTGGCTTCATATTCTATCGCTGGGGCCATGCTTGGCCATCCATTGTTTTTGCCTTGGAGCTTGTATTTTTACAATTATATTGCCTGTCTAAGGCGCGTCCTGTCTTTTTGAGAGGGATGCTTTTTTGGTTTGTTATAGGTTCACCCATTCTTTGGGTATTTGGGCACTATTTTTTAGCATTACCCACACTCACTCTGTTGATAGCATTGGCTAAGTACTGTTTAAATGCAGTTATTTACTTGTCTGTAATAGATTTATTGAGCTTTTTCTTTAGTCGATACTCTTGGCACAAATATTATTCCTCTTTGGATAAAATACTTAATTACGTGGTTAGCTTGTTAGTCATTTTAGTGGTAATACTCACTTCAATTGTTTTGACTAACAATCACTATGCTCGCATAGAGTATGAGGTTAACGCTCAACTTAATGAAAAAGCCAATGAAATAGCGCGAGTTATCGATTCGCATTTAGAGCACCATAAAAAAGGAGTGGTTCTAACCGCAAAAAGTATTGCTCATGGGCTACCCAAACAGGTTGCACTTGAGAATATGGCTAATCTGTACCCAGATTTTAGAACTCAAATCATCACTGATGCGTTTGCAGATGTTACTCATTTTTACCCCCAATCATTAGCTGTAAGTTTGCAGCAGTCAAACATTCGCGCAAATGTTTCAGATCGTGATTACTTTATTCATGCACCGTCCAATAAGCAGGGTTATATCTCGACTATTTTTAAAGGGCGTGGTTTTGGTTCTCTGCCCATTGTTGCGGTTTCAGCGCCTATTTATATTGAGGATACGTTTACTGGCGTGGTCGAAGGCTCGCTGATGTTTGATTACTTTGCTAGTTTACGTCCAAGTTTATTTAGTCATCAAGGTGATTTACTAATACTCGATGCGGCTAATAAAGTTGTGTTTAGCACCATCGATGATTTTAAAGAGATGCAACAACTAAGCAATGAAGAGATTGATTCATTTGCGAATGAAGAGCGTTTTATCATATTTGATGCACACAATGAGCAGCAATATTATGCTAAGCAAGCGCGCTTAGCTGACCATAATTGGATGGTTATGACCATGCTAAACCGAAAACACGCGAATGATGTCGCTGTAAATGCATGGGGACAGTCATTGGTTATGATCATTTTTATTATTTTACTGACAAGCGTTTTCATCACTCAACTAAGTCGTTGGCTGACAACACCGATACGCAAACTTGCTGAACAAATTGATAAATTTGAGCCAGAAAATGCTGATACTGACACGTATTTACCGCAAACTTGGTTAGAAGTGAGCCGCTTGCAATCACAATTTTCGAGCCTTGCGAATAAACTCGCACTGAGCTTCAATCGTCTACATCAAGCGAACCACGAAAATGAATTACTAAACGTAAGACTGAAAGACTTTAATGCACAACTAGAAAAACAGGTTGATGATAAAACCAATGAGTTGGTTGAAGCTGTACGGGCTGCAAATAATGCTAACCGCACTAAATCTCAGTTTTTGGCTAATATGAGTCACGAAATTCGAACTCCGCTAAATGGTATTTTAGGGATGACTCAGCTGTTACTAGATAATAAAGATTTAGCAGAAGAAGAACACGAAGAGTTAGTGATGATCCATCAAAGTGCGAATAACTTACTGCTGATTTTAAATGATATTTTAGATTTCTCCAAAATAGAGGCGGGTGCTTTAAAATTAGAGTATCGTGCAGTTGAAATAACTAAGTTACTTGAACAAATTGCCAAGGTGTTTAGTAGTACAAGCGTAAAAAAAGGGGTGACGTTTAAGCTTAACATTAGTGACTCTGTACCAAGTTGTATCAGTTTAGACCCTTTAAGGTTTAGCCAAGTTATAAATAATATTTTGAGTAATGCCGGCAAGTTCACAGAGTCGGGCGACATTACCATGAGCTGTACTATGGTTAATGACCGAATGCAGATCAGCATTCGTGATACAGGCATCGGGATTTCAAGTGAGCAGCAGGCAAAACTGTTTACCGAGTTTACTCAAGCCGACATTTCTACCACACGTAAATATGGCGGAACGGGACTTGGGCTAACCATTAGTAAGCGAATTATTGAGTTAATGGCAGGGGAGCTTAAGCTAACAAGTCAAGAAGGCGTTGGTAGTGAGTTCACCATCACGATGCCTGTAATTATTAGTAATTCAGCCTCAGTGGATAACCAAAGTACTGCGACGCCCCAATTAGCAGGTTTGAATATCTTACTAGTTGAAGATAACCCTGTTAATCAAATTGTATTGAAAAAGATGCTGCGTTCCACTCAGTGTAATCTCAAACAAGCAAATGACGGCCTTGAAGCACTTGAGATACTGCAGAGTTATCAAGCTGATATTATCCTTATGGACTGCCAAATGCCAAATATGGATGGCTATCAATGTACAAAAGAAATAAAACAGAACCCGCACTTGTATGGTCAGGCTATAATCATTGCCATCACTGCGAATGCATTTGAAGAGGATCAGCAGCGTTGCCTTGTTGCTGGCATGGATGATTTTATCTCAAAGCCAATTAATAAAGACCAATTATATGCGTGTTTAAACAAATGGCTTAAAGCTCTTTTAAACGAGCAACAATAGATTGCAAGTTTTGTTCTGCAAGTAGGTCTTCAGAAAGCATAGGTTTTGCAAAGTAGTAACCTTGAAAGTCATCACAGCCCATGTGTTGTAAAAATTTAATTTGCTCAATAGTTTCAACGCCTTCGGCAATACAATAAAGGCCTAAATTAGCGGATAACGCATGGATTGTTTTGATAATTGATTCGTTACTTCGATCATGCCCAATATTGCGCACAAAACTTTGGTCTATTTTAATGACGTCAATTGGAAACTGACTGAGGTAAGTCAGTGAAGAATATCCGGTACCAAAGTCATCAAGTAATAGTTTAAAACCCGCATTTTTTAACTTTCGTAGCTGCTTTGAGGCTTTATCTTTGTCTTCTAGTAATGTGTTTTCAGTAATCTCTAAGCGCAATTGCGCAGGCTTAATGCGAAAATTATTCAGGATCAACAAGAGTCTTTCGGTTAAGTTCGCCTTTAATATGTGCGTTGGCGATACATTTAAAGAAAGGTAAAACCGAGGGTTTGATCTTAAAATTGGCTGCAATTCTGTTAAAGCTCGATTTAAAGCCTGTTCTGTAAGTACATCGATTAAACCAATTTCTTCTGCAATAGGGATAAACTCAGCAGGTGAAATAAAACCTTGTTCTGTCTTCCAGCGCATTAATAATTCAACACCATTAATTTGCTTCGTTTTAGCATTAACAATTGGCTGATAATTATTAAAAAGCTCATCATCTTTAAAGGCATCTTTTAACGCATTTTCGAGTAATAACTTTTTAGTGAGCTGGTTATTCATCTGCTCGGTAAAGTATTTGAAATTGTTTCGCCCAGATTGTTTGGCATGCATCATGGCAATATCAGAATTGCGTATTAACTCATCAGCTGTTTTAGCATCAAAAGGATAGAGTGCAACCCCAATACTGGCTGAAATATTGATAGAAAAATCGTCAATAATGACTTTATTTGCTAATTCTTGTGTAAGTTGCTTAACTAATTCGCTCAACGTTTGAGGCGAATGAAGATCTTTGACTAACACTAAAAACTCATCGCCACTTTGTCTACCAACCGTTGCATTATTAGGTAAAAGTAAACTTACACGTTGCGTAATATTGCACAGCAATTGGTCACCAACAGCATGGCCAAAAGAGTCATTCACTGGCTTAAATTTATCTAAATCAATAAATAACAAGGCTGCTAACTTGTTATGCTTTTTAGAATGATTTATACAATTATTGATTTTTGAATGCATTAATGAACGATTTGGTAAGCCCGTTAATGGGTCGTAATTCGCTAAATAACGTAACTCATCTTCAGCACGCTTTTGTTCTGTAAGATCTGAAATAACAATCACATAATGACTAATCGCTTGATTATCTTTCGCAACTGCAGTAACACTGATATGAACAGGGTGGGATGGATTTTTTTGAGTGTGTATATAAGCTTCTGTTTTCCAGTTTTGTTTTGGTTTTAATGTTTTTAACACATTGATGTATTTTAAGAACTGAGCCCTACCTATTGTGCGAACAAAGTCCTTAATTGTTAGATCAGTTATATTGCCTGTAATATCAAACGTATCACTGAAGCTTGTATTTGCTGAAAATGGTTTTAACTGGCTGTCTAAAATTAAAAGCCAGTCATTTATCTGGCTGAAAGCTTCACCGAGCACACTTGCTTGTAGTGCATTTGCTCTTTGTTCGGTAATGTTGGTATAGATACCTGTTACTTTTATTGGCTTATTTGCTTCATCAACTTCGACGACACGGCCAATGTCCTGATACCATAACCACTTACCATTTTGATGATTTAAACGGTAGGTGATATTCCATTGTTCTTGATTTGATTGTTTTGCAAAGGCATTCCAATGGTTTAAGTAGGCACTACGGTCTGCTGGATGAATAAAATCAAGGAACTCAATGAGGGCTAAACTCTCGTTACTCTTGTGGTAACCCAGCTCTGTCACAAAGCGATTATTTAAAAGCGTTTGCTGGCTTAAATTGGCTTCCCATACCCCACTTTTGTTACTGCTCAGTGCTAATTCAGTTTGTTGTTGCGATTTAACAACATCAGCATGCGCTTTATTCAGTACTTGTTGACGTGCTCTGTATTGCCAAAAAAAGAAAAAGAGTATGGCAAAAATGAGCAGCACATAACCTGTTATCGCAACTGGTGAAGACCAAGGTGCATAGGCAATATTAAACTGTAATTGTCTTGTTGCTGAACTGACTTTGGAGCTCTCGGAGTTAGAAGCAACAGACAAGATATATTGTCCGGGAGGTAGCTTGGTAAAAAATACTTTGTTAGTGGTTAATTTGTCGTAATTTAATGACGTTGGTCCCTCTAAAGTTACTTTATAAGTTGTTTTATCCTTATTGATAGTATCAAAGTTAGAAAAGCTAACCTCAAGACCGATGTCTTCAGCAGTCATTTGAAGAGGGTTATTGATATATTTGTATGGATGATAGTTCAGCTCGCGAGAGAGCAAAGAAACATGAGTAATTTCAGTATTTATCGCATCTAAGTCTGTTGGTGAAGTTAAAAAGTCTTCAGGTGCGATTAACAATAAGCCCCTTGTCGAACCAAAGCCAATTTGGCCATTGTCTAGCGTTGCATCGGCATCAACATTAAACTCATTAGCTGAAAGGCCATCACGGATAAAATACGAATTGACACTTCTTGAACTTAAATCAATTCTATACAGGCCATTTTGCGAACTAGCCCATAAAAAACCAAAGCGGTCGATTTGTAAGCCATACACTGATTTTGCATTGAGACCAGATTGAGTGCCTAAGCGATGTTTAACAGCGTAGGAGTGAGAGTCAACAGCAATTAACCCTTCGTTAGATGAAGCCAGCCAAAGTGTATCATTGTGGTCAATAACCCAATCATCAATCACAGAAAATGTGAGTGGATTGAAGTTTTCGACTTGATAAACAAGTGTCAATTTTTCAGTTTGCTCATTATAACGATACAAATGGCCAGACATACTTAACAAATAGTCGTTAGGGTGACTCGAGAGTGGCTTTAAAAAAGAGTGCGCATTGATAATATCGACTTGTTCTTTTAGTCCCTTAATAGTTCGTAATTCACCTGTTTTACCATTGTAGCGATAAAAATTTTCTTGAGTAATAAATGCAAATTGATCTGAACCTAAAGCATGAAAGCCCCAACTTGGCTCATTTTCTAATATATTAATCACTTCTTTAGTGCCTTTTAAAGGCACTAAATCACCGCTGATCTTATCAAAGAGCGCTAAGCCTCTGTACTTCATAAGCCACAGAAAGCGTTCAGATGGTTCTATTTCTGCCTGTGCAATGCCATATACAGCATGTTCTCCATGAAAGGCTTTTATATCGTCATTAACTAGGTAAGGGCTGATGGAGTTTGTTAATTGGTTATACTTCAGCATGCCATTTTCGGTGCCGATCCAAATAATGTTTTCGTTGTCTTGCAATACCGCCCAAACACTATTGTTGACATTACCAGAAGTAGACGTTGATTCGATATGCTTAAAACGTCTTGCTAAGGTGGACCATGTAAAAACTCCCTGCGAACGAGAAGCAAGCCATAGCAATCCTGTTTTATCAATCATCACATCGACAATTGTATTGTCGGTCATTAAAAATTTACTTTGCTCATAGCTCAAAATAAATTCGGCAGATAGAGTTTCCCTATTAAATTCGAATAAGCCTTTTTCAGTGACAATATACTCACCAAATTTACTAGATGCGAAATCCCAAATATTTAATTCAGGAACCAATAGTTTGGTTTTATCTACTGCGAGGAGTTTATCTGCATTAAATGGAATGTTGTACATTCCTTCGACTGTACCAACTAAGAGACCTAATTGAGGATCAAGGTGCAAAAATTTTGCGTTTTTATTATCGTTATTTAATTTATTTTCATCAGCAAGCTCAATACGAGAAACATGATCATCCACTAAGTTTTTTGAAAAAAGTCCTGCGGTTGTTCCAATGTATAAAAAATTATCATGCAGAGCTAAAGCACGAATAAAGTCATCTTGCTTATCGATTGAAAACTCATGCAAAAACTTTTTGGTTTGCTTATGGTAAGAATAAAGGTGCTGATTGATTGCGAAAAAGAAATGGCTGTCATCTTCTTCGAGTGCAAGAATAGGGGAAAAATAAACATCTTCAGGGGTTAGTTTTCCTGAATAGACTTTTTCGACACTGAGTGTTTTTGGGTTTATGAAGTAAGCACCTGAAAACTCAGTACTCACAAAAATCTTGCCATCACTGGTTTTAGTCATAAAAGTGATCTGTCGTTGATCAAGCATATATTCGCCAGCAAAAGCGGCTACTTGATAGCCGTCATATCTGTTCAAGCCTTGATAGGTACCTACCCAAATAAAGCCTAAATCATCTTGCACGATTTTAGTAACACTACCTTGGGTTAACCCTTCATCTGTAGAGATCCGCTGCATTTGCAAAGCATAGTTTTGTGCATTCACTGAAAAGGTGAGTGTGAAGAACAGCAAATTGAAAATCAAAAGAAAAAGTTTAGGCACCGACTGATTAACCCTAAATTATTATTTGCATATAATTTTTAACAAAATATAGCACAATTATGAATGTTATTGAGTCAGCTGAAAAGATAAATTAGTAAATGTTTAATTAAGGTACAACATAGTGTTAGCTGTGCTATAAATAGCCAATAGGCAACCTAAGGGAAAGTTATGCGTCATTCATTTATAAGTCAAAAGAATCATGCCTTGTTATTAATTATTGACCTTCAAGCAGGGCTTGAGCCTGTCATAAGCGACTTTGGCCAAGCTGTTAATTATACCGAAAAGTTGATAAATGCAGCTAAAGCTTTAGACATTCCGTATTTATTTACTGAACAAAACCCAACCAAGTTAGGTAAAAGTAGTGAACAGCTTTTACCCTTCATAAATGGTAATAATTGCTATCACAAAATACATTTTAGCGCATGCCAAGAGATTCAATTTAACCACCAATTAGCTGGCTTTAATCGTAAGCAAATAGTGGTGACGGGTACAGAATCGCATGTGTGTGTACTGCAAACCTGTTTAGACTTAATTGCCAATGGCTATCAGGTGTTTGTGGTTGAAGATGCCATTGCCTCACGCAACGAAAAACACAAAGAGTTAGCAATTAAGCAGTTATTGGCAGCAGGTGCTATTATTACCTGTACAGAAAGTGTGATATTTCAATGGCTAGAAAAAGCAGGGACCGATCAATTTAGAGCATTATTGCAATTAATAAAGTGAACCACGATGCGGTTCGAACCGTAATGGCTCGATTAATTGTATTCTTGTAAAGTATTTAATCATTAAGGCTTTATCTATGACGAGTGTGCGCCGCCTTTTTACTTATTTGTTCCTTTTATTGTTTGTTGAGTCTTTGGTTTTAGGCTTTATCTATTCGACCTTGATAACGGGGGTAGTAACTGGTTTATTATTGCTGTCTTTACCACTTTGGATGCTCCATCAATACCCAACGAGCAAATTAACTGCTCATGTTGTAGCTGCCGGTTGCATGATGTTTTCGTTTTTACACATCCAACAAAGCTACGGCCTTATTGAAGTACATTTTGAAATTTTCATTTTAATGGCAGTATTGATCATGTTTGTTGAATGGCGCGTGTTTATTACTGCACTTGCTTTTGTGGCCGTTCACCATTTGAGCTTTTACTTTTTACAGATTAACGAAGTAGGCTTATACGTTTTTGACCCAGACAGATTATATTTTAGCACTGTACTTATTCATGCCGTGTATGCCATTGTTGAAGCAATTGTAGCGGGTTATATTGCTAAAACCCTTCACCGCGAACGCAGTTCTGGCTTATCGTTAAGCACAACGACTGAGCAGATAATGGCTGACGAAAACAGCATTAATATAAGTTTAAGAGCAGACGACTCCCACAGTGAAGCCGTGGCGGGCTTTAACCGCTTACTGGGTTTTGTATCGAGTGTGATAGGTGATGTTCAAAGTCAAAGTAGTGTTTTAAAAAATCAATCTAAACAATTGCTTGAAGTACACGACGAGTTACATGAGCAAGCACTTCATCGTGAGAAGTTATCTGCAGATATCGCACAGTCGGGTGAACGTGTCGCCGAAGGCTTTGCCCATGTTGAACAAGAAAGTAATGAACTACAAACACAGTTTGAGCAGCTCCATTTAAGTGCCACAGAGGCACTCAATGAAGTGGCGAATACCGACAGCAAAACGGCTGAGCTTGCTAATAACCTTCAAGAGGCAGATCAAAACATTAGCCAACTTGTAAGTGCATGTTCGCATATCTCAGAATTACTCAATGAGATTTCGTCAATTGCTGAGCAAACAAACTTACTTGCACTAAACGCTGCAATTGAAGCCGCCCGTGCTGGAGAACAAGGTCGCGGCTTTGCAGTGGTGGCTGATGAAGTGAGAAACTTGGCAACACGTAGTAAAAACACCACAGATAAAATCACCAATACGCTTGAAAGCTTGATGCAAAACAGCGCATCATCAACTAAGTCGATGCAGGGTAGTGTTGCGCTTATAGAGCAGTTGTCGGCCATTAGTTCGCAGATGAAACTGCAAATTACCGAGATGACAGAGCAGGTGAATGTTGCTGCAAGTAGCTCACAGTCGGTTGCTCATGTAGTGCAAAATCAAGCGGGTAATACGCGTGCTATTGCCGATAATTCACAGGCCTTAATTGCTAACCAAGCCAACGACAACTTGATGATTGAAAAACTCACCGATCGCGTGCAGTTAATTGATGTAAGTATCGATGTACTGGAGCAAGGTATTGCTAAATTCAAATAGCAAATGGCTGATAATGGCAACTCTACTTTGGGTTGCCTCTGTAGCATTAGCCTTGGTGTTTGCTTATTCTCAACAAGCAAGCACCTTTGATCCAGATAAAAAGCTAGCCACAGCTAATTGGTTACCTGCTTTTCAACAAAGTATGGGGCTTGGCATCACTAATACAGATACCTTGTACATTATTGATGAAAATACCTGTGTATGCTCAGAGCGTTCACAACCGCACATAATAAGCCTTAGCAGCTATGCAGCAGAGCAAGGTATTAAAGTAATAAAAATTAAACCAACATCTGCGGTTGCTGCAATATTACCCGCTCAACCTGCGGCAGTACTTGTTTCAGAAAATCAACAGCTTGTGTATGCAGGGCCATTATCAAAAGGACTCGCCTGTTCAAGTCAGAATGGCTTTGTTGAGTTAGTAATTGCAAACTTACGAGCGGGTTTTAATAGCCAGTTTATTAATTCAGACGCCGAGGGATGTTATTGTGAAATTAATTGAGCTTGAAAGGTAAGTAAAAGAGGCCAAAAATATTGGCCTCTGACTCTATAAAACTATTGAATTTGGCCTCGTATCTCACCGCTTGGGTTTGCAGGGGTATGAATGTTTACATAATGACCGCCTGAAGCTAAAACTGAAAAGATATCGGCGTCTATCATCAAGCCAGTGCTACTCATCCAGCGATTCATATCATCACTGTCTTGTTCAAGTGGAGCTAACACTGGGCCATTTTCACCTGCTACACCGGTATGAATATGGGCAGCAGTTGCATCGCTTACACCTGATGTAAGCACTTGCAACTCAACACTGTAATCATTGGTATTCACTAGCGCATAACCATCGCCAGACGCATCCGTTGTGACCGCAGGTACTTCTTGTTCACCACTTAGCGGAAAGGTGACAAACACATAGTTGTCGGTAAGGATTTGACCGCGAAGTTCGCCACTTGGGTTAGCAGGAGTATGCACATTAACGTAATGACCACCTGATGCAAGTACTGCAAAAATATCTGCATTAATCATGGTGTTTTCAGGTGTTTGCCATAAGTTCATGTTATCGCTTGATTGCTCTAACGCGGCAAGTACGTCGCCATTAGTGCCTATACGACCCGTATGAATGTGAGCAGCAGTGGCGTCACTCACACCTTCGGTTAACGCTCTTAATTCTAGATGGTAGTTATCCATGTTAACTAATGCATAACCACTACCTGATGCCATCGTATCAACCGCTGGAACTTCTTGCATACCACTAAGTGGGAAAGTAACGAGTTGATAGTTATCTGTTAGGATCTGACCTCTAATTTCGCCACCCGTGTTAGCAGGTGTATGTACGTTAACGTAATGACCACCTGATGCAAGTACCTCGAAGATCTCTGCGTTGATCATGGTATTTGCTGGCGTCATCCACATGCCTGCATCAGTTGTTGACTGCTCAAGCGCTACTAGAACGTCGCCATTGGTGCCAATTCGGCCAGTATGAATGTGTACACCTGTCGCATCATCAACACCCATTGTGTTTACTAATAGCTCTAAGCCATAGTTATCCATGTTAATTAATGCATAACCTTCACCACTTGCATCAGATTCGACAGCAGGAACTTCTTGCTCACCGCTTAGTTTAAAGCTCGTAAAACCATAGTTACTGGTTAGGATTTGCCCACGAAGCTCGCCGCCAGCATTAGCAGGTGTATGAACATTGACATAGTGACCGCCAGAAGCCAGCACTGCAAAAATATCCGCGTTGATTTGTGTGTTGCTTGGTGTCATCCAGACGTTACTGTCGTCCATTGATTGTTCAAGAGCCACTAATACATCGCCATTAGTCCCGATACGACCTGTATGAATATGCGCAGCACTTGCATCGTCTAAGCCTGATGTTACAACAGTAAGCTCTACGCTGTAGTCTGTTGTATCAACAAGGGCATAACCATCACCATCAGCCATGGTGCTGACCATAGGCACTTCTTGATTACCACTTAAGTCAAAGGTCGCAACTGCATAGTTGTCTGTTAAGATTTGGCCGCGAATTTCGCCACCGGCAAATTCAGGCGTATGAACATTAACATAGTGACCGCCGTCTAAAAGTACTGCCAAAGTGTCGCTGTCGATCATGGTATTTTCTGGTACAACCCAGTCAGTCATGACTTCGTCGTCTTGCTCTAAAGTTACGAATACGTCACCATTTGAGCCTAATTTACCCGTGTGGATATGAGCTGCTGTTGCGTCATCAACACCCATAGTCACCGCGCGAAGCCGTAATTCTGTCGTGGCGCTGTCATAAGATGCATAGCCATAACCCATTGCGTCACTGTCGTTCATAGGCACTTGCTGATCGCCATTTAAAACAAACGTGATGATACTCGTTGTATCTGGCACAATTTGCGCACGAAGTTCACCGCTTGCATACTGTTCAGTATGAAGGTTTATATACCAATCACCATCCATTAAATCAGCAATTAGGCTTTCATCAAGGTCGGTAATTGCGACTTCATACATACCATCGGTAGTGGCTTCAAATGCAAAAGCAACATCACCATTAGCGCCCAAATCGCCGTCGTGTATGTGTGCTGCGCTAAAACCTTCGACTGAGCTTGCATCAAGTGTTGCACGAAATTGCATTAAACTTTCGTCAAGCTCTACCGTTGCAGTCGCTGTTTGCATTGAGTCATTCATTGGCACTTCTTGTTTGCCACTTAAAGTTACAGAATAGGTTTTACTTGGAGTGAATTCTTCAACTGGGGGAGGGGTAACAACTTCGGTATTATCGTCATCATCATCGCTACACGCGGTGAGAAAAAGTAAGCTGCTAGCCAGGAGTATGTATTTCATCGTTGTTCCTTATATCTTTGTATGTTCGGACGTTACGACGTGTCCACTTCAATAAGGCGTACGGACGGTGTTTAAAAAAAGATCAAAAAAGGTTGTTTAAAAGTTAAAAAGTAGTTCTTTAGTGTTGGTTTATTTGAAATGAGGATTCAAAAGTTAAAGTTTAATAACGCTAACTTTAGAGGATTTTACATATTTAGCCGTATAATGGCTTTTGGGTTCCAAATGGGTACGGATCGTGCATCTAGTTTGATTTTAAAAAGTTTATAGCTAAACGCCAAAAAATTCACGATAGGAAAACTATGCAGCTAACTTCGTACACATCTTCATTCCTAAAAGAGCGATTATTAGATCAGCAAAATAAAAATGAGCTAAACCCAGCAAGTGAAAGAGCAAGAAGCCTTCAAGGCTCTAAACAACAAGGAGCGGGCGTCGATGCTGAACCGGAAGTTGAGGCTCAACCAAAGATATCACAAACACAACAAGAGCTAGTAGTAAAAATAAAGGAGTTACAAAATAAGATTAATAGTTTAAAAAGCAATAAAGACCTAGCTCCAGAACAACGAGAAAGTGAGTTACTAGAGCTTAATAAACAACTTGATGAAGAAATAAATGCAGTCCAGCTTGCCGTAAAAAGTAATGTTTCTACGATGATAAACTCATTGTTTGCTCCTACTTCTAGTAATCACTCTGGTATGCTGTTTAACAATAAAGCGTAAGTTTAAGGCAAAGCGCTTGTTCGCAGTTACTTTGCCAATTGCATATTTATAAGTCCGCTAAATTACATACTTTATAAGTGAGTAGATGAGAGTACATATAAAGGTAAATAGGAAGAACCATTTTATGTGAACTGTTATTGGTGACCCGCGTTTGGCTGTTCTGATCATAGTGACTGGGTAATCATACTCAACAAGTGTCTTGAAAAGCTCAGGATGTTCTAAGCTCCAGTCATTTAAAGGAATTGAATCACCATAGCGAGTTTTAAAAATAACAGAAAATAGATATGCACGCCTAGGTTGTGGATCGTTAATATCGTAGCCGCTTTTGGTGCGTGTAAAATTCCATACGGCCTCAACATTAAGTAAATCTTCTCTTTTAAGTGTTCGTGCTTTTCTGTCATCGAATAAAAGTGCAGGCAGGTAAACCTCTTCTTTGTTTATTTTAATTTCGCACAAGGGAGATTCATGGATGAAATAACGCTTATTGGCAATAAACATCTGAATTAAAAAATAACTAAGATAAGTAATGACCACAGCGGCAATTGCACCTGCACCGGATTGTGTTTTCCAAACAAGGTGGCAAGCAATAATGAAAATAACGGCAGTAATTAATTTTGCCTTGAATTTCTGTGCTTTCGGTAAAGGCACTGCGCATCTTATGATAGGTATTTCAGGTTGCACTTTCGTTTTTATGAAAGTCTGAAAAAAGATTGAGTTAAAGTTATCACGGGTTAATTCAAAAGTAGGCGCTTCCATGTGTCCTCGATTACTGATTTAGTGTTAGACGTAAAATAGCAAACGCAGTGCTTTACTATCAACTAAAAACACCAGATTGTGTTTAAGTTTGGTTGGAGCATAACTTGCTTTTTATTGGTATAGTAAGTTACTGATAAATATGAAAATGTGAACTGGTGAAATGATAGATTATTTTCTTATTATTTTGATGGTACTTTCGGCTGTTTTATTTTTGTTTGTAATGGTTTTGTTTATCTTAGCTCCAAAATACGCAAAAAAAGAGCTTTTCATAAACTACTACAGTGGAACAGGTGCAATTTATCATGGTTTTAAGCTGTTCAGAGTTGAATTTTACCGTGATATTTTGTGACGACTTTCTGAAATTAACAGATAGAAGTTCTTGATTTAAGTTTTTTACCTGTTTAAGAAAAAAGGTTTATTAACTGTCTTTCTGTTTAGTGTTACCATTCAGTCAAGGTTAATGCAGTATTTGAAAGGAATCATATGAAAACCTTAAAAATTTTGTCAATTCTTATAGCGTTTAGCTCTACTGCTGTGTCCGCAGCTAATCTAGTAACCAACGTAAAAGTTTCCACATTATATGTACAAAGCCTTAATAGCTCTGGATTTGTTAGTAATGCTCATGCACTTATTGTAACTAAAGCGATAGATGATAGCTGTAATAGCCGAACTTATATCGAAGCAGAAGATGTTGCATTGATGAATACTTTACTTGCATACAAACTAGCAAATAAAGAATTTAATGTTATGTATGAGTTGAACCAGTCATCAAAGACTATTGCTGGCCACCTAACATCTAACTACAAGTTGATGTCAATTTTCTAGGTTATTCACTCTAAGGATTGTTATGAAAAAATTACTTTGTTTAGTTCTTACCCTATTAGTTTCATTTTCAGTAAAGTCTGAAAATTGGAAATGGCACTGTGGAAAGGTTCAAAATGTTGATACTTGGACAACAGGGAGTGATAACTATGGTGTTCAATTCAAACTAGAAAGTACCCCATCAGAATGCTACAGGTTTTACCTTCCACATAATGGTGAGAATAAATCATTGGCTTACTCAGCCATATTAGGAGCAAAGTTTCAATCTGGTCAAGTATGTGTTCAATATAAGGCTGAATCCGAAAATTTCGTTTTGAGCAATCTAAATTTCTGTAAAGCTAATGCAGTTAGACTCCCTTAATTTTTATAACATTTTACAGAAGATTATTTCTTTATCTTGGCATCTATAGTGGAAACAAAATTGCAATGTATATATAGAGCTATTTATGTAGCTATAATGTAACTAAATTAAAAATAAGAATAAATTATAAAAGTTTTATTAAATAATACTGTCTAGTTAAATATATAACCACCTAGTTAATCTACATAAATAAAGGTTGAATTATGAGATTTTTAAAGCTGATTGCATTTACATTCGTGGTGTCCAATTTTTGCAATGCGCATGCTGCTGAAAGTAGGTTAGCAAATATTTCAACCATTATGTTGGATAAAGATATTGGAGATAAGCTTTTCATACAGCTAGACACAATTGAAGTTAGCAGTGCATCTTGCCATAAAAACTCTAAGTGGGATTTAGTATTACCTCTTGAAAATAACGAAGTAACCAAAGCTATGCTGAGTTTTATTGTTAAGGCCCAAGCGACAAATGAAAAGCTATTATTTATTGGAACAGGTAGTTGTAATGTTTTCAACGAACTTGAAACATTGAAACGAATTGAGTTAATTAATTGATTTTTAAATTTAATATAGTCATCAGTAAACGCTACGTTTTTTCTGGTTATATATGTTCTTGTTAAATTCAAAAAACGACGATAAGTAAAGTTGACCTAAAGAGACTTTGAGTTTAATTTCATTTATATAGCTTCTTAGATTTAATTTTTTATTGTCTTTTTATTTTAAAATAATTTTATTTTTTAATTTGGAGTTTTTATGAGTAAAGTAATTTTTCTTTTAATCTGTTTAATTTCATCAAGCAAAGTTTTCAGTGTGGAGTGTAATTACTCTGAAGTTATAGCTATACAATTAGAAGATAGTAATCTGTTAGCATTAGTAAGTTCAAATGGTGAAGTTTATTGGAAGCGCATCGGTTTAACATCAAGTGATATAACAAAATCTTATCAGTCTCTATTACAGCAAGCTTTAGCAATGACAAGTCGAGTTATGTTTTATTATGAAGAACAAAACTATGTGTGTGATGTGAGTGATTATAGTAATGTACCAAATAAAATTAGAT